>JBBSCL010000803.1:0-1510 GCA_038250345.1 Leptolyngbyales cyanobacterium | reverse complement strand
CCAATCAACCCTTAGGTTTATGGCAGCAAATTACTGAAGATTGGATCGCTCACGGACGCGATTGGACGAAACCTGGCTTTCGCGCGATCGCCATTCACAGATTTGGCGTGTGGCGGATGAGCTTATCGTCCAAACTACTACGCGCTCCCTTTAGTGTGCTGTATCGAATGCTATTTCGCAAAGTGAGAAACACCTATGGCATTGAACTGCCCTATACCGCCCAGTTAGGTCGGCGGGTAGTCATTGAACATCAAAGCGCGATCGTCATTCATGGATACTGCGAGATTGGCGACGACAGCATTATTCGCCAAGGCGTGACCCTCGGAAATCGATATTTGGAAAGACCATTGGAAGCGCCCAAACTCGGCGCACGTGTGAATGTCGGTGCAGGCGCAAAAATTTTTGGGGCAGTGACGATTGGCGATGATGCTAATATCGGTGCCAATGCAGTGGTTTTAATCGACATACCCGCTGGAGCAACGGCAGTAGGCATTCCTGCCAAAATTATTAAGACAAAACTAGCCCTTCCCTCTGAGAGTAACTTAACTGAAAACAAAGATATTGGAGCAATCCAAATCGTTTAATCTGATGAGATTTTTTCGATTTATGTGAATTGGTAAGCTCCACTTACTTTTGTATTTGTCCACTGTCCCTTTGTGAGTAACGCTATGTCTGCTGAACTTCAGATTGAAGATAAAACTCGTTTGCTGATTGTCATGGTCAATTATCGAACCGGACCGCTTGTGGTTGACAGTTTGCGCTCTCTTGAAGATGAAATTCAATCGGTTCCCGGAACAAAAGTTGCCATTATCGATAACAATTCGGGCGATGACTCGGTGGAAAAAATTGGTCAGGCGATCGCGGCGGAAGGATGGCAAGATTGGGCAACTCTCTTACCTTCTAAGCTGAATGGCGGCTACGCCTATGGCAACAATTATGCGATTCGTCCTGCCCTTAAAACTGCCAATCCACCCGACTATTTTCTGCTGCTCAATCCCGATACGCAAGTGCGCCCCAATGCCCTCAAAGCCTTAGTCGATTTCATGGATCACCATCCAGAAGTTGGGATCGCAGGCAGCAGTTTTGAAGAAGCTGATGGCAAACCCTGGCCATACGCATTCCGTTTTCCTAGCATTTTTAGCGAGTTAGATTCTGCCCTGCGGCTTGGCGTTGTCTCTAAGCTGCTGTCAAAATGGATTGTTGCCAAGGTGATGGGCAATCAGGAGGAGCAAATCGACTGGTTACCAGGTGCCAGCATGATGATCCGGCGGCAAGTGTTTGAATCGATCGGACTGATGGATGAAGGATACTTTCTCTATTTTGAGGAAACCGATTTTTGCTTGCAGGCGCGGCGTGCAGGTTGGACTTGTTGGTATGTGCCCCAAAGCCGAGTCATGCATATTTTAGGGCAAAGTACCGGAGTAACTGCCACTAATCAAGCGCCCAAACGCCTTCCCCAGTATTGGTATGATTCTCGTCGTCGCTATTTTTTGAAAAACCACGGCTGGTT
>JBBSCL010000802.1:0-1518 GCA_038250345.1 Leptolyngbyales cyanobacterium | reverse complement strand
CCAACATGTACCCCAGCGATATTGTGTTGCAGGATGGCGAAGTGTTAACTGCCTTTCTCTATCCCCAAAAACTCATTGAGCAACACAACTGGATCGATATTTCTCATCTAGGCGGATGGGCAGCCTATAAAGCGCGATCGCAGACCGTAACGGCGTAAGAGTTCTAAGTTTTGAGTTTTGAGTTTTGAGTTTGTTAAACGCCATTCGTCATTCGCCATTCGTCACTCTGCTGCTAGCCCCATGCCCTACTCGATCGCCGACCTAAACCAAATGAGCCAGTCAGATTTTGTGGCAGCACTGGGAGCGGTGTTTGAAGAGACACCCGCGATCGCTGAAAAATCTTGGGAGCAGCGCCCATTTGTGGATCAAGTCGATCTACATCAAAAGATGGTCATGGTTGTGAATGGATTGGGCAAAGCCGAACAACTATCGCTGATTCGAGCGCATCCAGATTTGGGCAGCAAGGCAGAAATGGCGGATGCTTCAGTGGAAGAGCAGGCAGGAATTGGACTCGATCGCTTAACCGCCAGTGAATACGATCGCTTTCATCAGCTTAACCAGGCTTACAAAAATCAATTTGGTTTTCCATTTATCATCGCAGTAAAAAATCACACCAAAGCCACTATTCTGCAAGCTTTTGGGCAACGCCTAAAAAATGATGCCGATGTAGAACGTCAGCAAGCGCTATCAGAGATCATCGAAATCGCTCGTTCCCGCCTGCACAGCTTGATTGTCTAGGCAATTCCAGTATGCGGCAATACAGAATTTGCCTGCCATCTCCTTTTTAATAAATAAAAATCAAAGCTGTATACAGAATACAGTTTTGTAGATTACATCTTGGTGTGGGGAAGTATGGCGAAAACAACGACGGGATGGAAGTTGCTGCAAGCGTTTCCAGTTGCAGCTTGGATGATGGTGCCGGGAGGGATTGCGATCGCAGTCGAGCCTGACGCAAAAATCGTGAATTCAGTCAATACCAGAGATTCGATGCAGGCAGCGCCAACAATTGGCATGGAACAAGTGCGATCGGTTTCCCAAATGGCTGAGCCTGCCGAAGCCGTAGCGATCCCGATCGCGCCAGGAATGCTTCAGGTAACTTCCGTATCTCAATTGACCGATGTAAAGCCAACTGATTGGGCTTTTCAAGCATTGCAGTCTCTAGTCGAGCGCTATGGTTGCATTGTTGGCTATCCCGATAAAACCTATCGCGGCAACCGAGCGCTGACTCGCTACGAATTTGCGGCGGGCTTAAATGCCTGTCTCGACAAAATTCAAGAACTGATTGCCGCCGCAACCGCCGATTTTGTTAAGAAGGAAGATCTGGAAGTTGTTAAAAAATTGCAAGAGGAGTTTGCAGTGGAACTGGCAGCTTTGCGAGGTCGGGTAGAAGCCTTGGAAGTGCGGACGGCAACCCTGGAAAAACAGCAGTTTTCCACCACCACCCGGCTCAATGGTGATGTCTGGTTTAACTTGACGGCGGCAGGTGCCGGACGAGATGTAATTGCAGAGCGATCGCTG
>JBBSCL010000801.1:0-1519 GCA_038250345.1 Leptolyngbyales cyanobacterium | reverse complement strand
ATCCTGGCAATTTGACAACTCAGATCCGATGCCATCAACCGGGTAGTTTGCACCCACAACCCGATAAAACGGACCTCGGCTCATCCACTGACCAATCAGCAGCGGGGCTTTTCCACCGGGCTTTTGCAACTCGATCGCGCCCTTACCCATCGCGGCGTTTTGCACCTTAAAACTACCCGCAGTACCCACAGGAATGCTGCCAATGCCACCACTGACTCCTTCTACCGCAAAACATTTAGAACCAGCGCGATAGACCAGCACATAGCTACGCCCAAAGCGAGGGTCGGAGCGCCCAGAAATGGCAGTCAGCTTCATGCCAGATGGAACATTAATCGGCATTGCGACTCGCATTCCCAGCGATCTCAACTCCTGAATTTGCGCTTGCGGCACCTGTAGATAAATCGGTTGTCTGCCCTGCGCCACCAGTTGTAGGCTGCGACGCACCGTCATGTTAGCCGGGTTCTCAGCACTGGTTGCGGCTGGAGTTGCCTGTACCAACGCGGGAAAAACGCCAATACTTACCGTTGCCACCCATAGGTTGCTCAAAAGCTGATGATTCATCTTCGTTCCCTCAATGCTCTAGTGTGGTGTGAAAGTTTTTACCGTCACATACTTATCTAAAGTATTCATTGAAATTATGCAATGCTCAAGCAATTAATTAACCTAGCAATTGCTATCCACGCATTTGCCCTCAGCCTAAATCCTTGCCTCAGAGTGGGAGAGGCATTTGGGCTGTAGCTTGATTCCCGCAGGGTGGGGGATTGGGAAAATCGCACATCACGTCAGGCTAATAATTAAGCAGAATTAGCCCTGAATTATGCTGATATCCACAAAAACTCAGACGATCGCGCACAACTAATCAAAAGCCTCTACACACTTGAAGTTAGGATTTTCGCAATCTGCGATCGCTTCAGATGATTTGTCTATTCAATTATTGACTTGACTGTAACAAAGCTAGCTAAAGCAAACAATAGGTTTGATCTTGCAACCTAGCTTGCAGTAGAAAATTCTTACAGCAGAAAGTCAAAGTGCTGTAGCTACAGCGTTGTTAGCATACATTCCACGACCAATACTCTTCCACTTGCCCTTATTCTTGCCTGTTGAGAGGACGTTGGTCAATGAAATTTTAGCTCGCTGATAATCTTGATTAGAGAGATCTCCATATAGTTTAGCGATTATATCGCTTAATCCAATTGGTTTGCTCGATTCCTCTAAAATTTGGGACACTGCATCGGTAAACGATTGCTCTTGAAACTCTGCTCTGACAAAATGCTTTAAGTCAGGAGACTTTGCTGACAAATTCGCTTTGCCAGTAGATTTTTTCGTCGCACTGGTTGATTTTGCTTTCGATCCCCGCGACTTTGATGCGGTAGAAGTTTGAGCCGCCGATTTTGATTTTGAATTATTTACTTTACGGCGATCGCTCTGTGAATCAGTTGTTAATCTAAACCTATCCTCTGCATCTGTTTCCAGATCTGCGTCTGTTTCCAGATCTGCATCTGTTTCCAGATCTGCATCT
>JBBSCL010000800.1:0-1526 GCA_038250345.1 Leptolyngbyales cyanobacterium | reverse complement strand
TCAGTGATGAAATTGCTGACACGAACATTCGAGCAATTATGCAAATTTCGATTGTGCGTCCCTTGGCAGAAGCCATTGCCAGCACGATTTTGATCGGCATGATTGTGGTGGGTATGAGTGTGTTTGTCAGTAATGGAGCCTTACAGGTTGGTTCTCTTTTGACGTTCATTTTTCTGCTGTTTCGCTTGGTGCCAGCGATTCAAGAAATTAATGGCAGCCTTGCCGCTATGGGCAGTATGCAAGGATCGGTGCACGCGATCGAAGAGTTACTGCGGCGCGACAATAAGCCCTATCTGCAAAATGGTCATCGACAGTTTACAAATTTACAGCGGGCGATCGAGTTTGTCTCGGTAGATTTTGGCTATGGCGGCGAATCACCTGTGCTGCAAAACATCACGCTCACCATTCCTAAAGGACAAACCGTGGCGCTGGTGGGCGCATCGGGGGCAGGCAAATCAACCCTAGCAGATTTGATTCCCCGGTTTTATGACCCCACCGAGGGCGACATTTGCATAGATGGTCTAAGTTTGCATGAGTTCGATATCACATCGGTGCGGCAACGAATTGCCATGGTGAGCCAAGAGACGTTTATTTTCAACACATCGGTACGCAATAATATCGCCTATGGCATTGATGTTGAGGATGCCGAGGTGATGGCAGCCGCCAAACTGGCAAATGCAGTGGAGTTTATTGAAGACCTGCCAGAAGGACTAGATACGGTGTTGGGCGATCGCGGGGTGCGATTATCGGGTGGGCAACGTCAACGAATCGCGATCGCGCGGGCATTGCTGCGAAACCCAGAAATCTTAATTTTAGATGAAGCGACCAGTGCGCTAGATTCGGTATCAGAGCGATTGATTCAAGCCTCCATTGAGCAGCTATCGGTAGGACGAACCGTGATTGCGATCGCCCATCGCTTATCTACAATTATGCGCGCTGATAAAGTCGTCGTTTTAGAACAGGGACAAATCATCGAGCAGGGCACCTATCAGGAGTTGCTAGCCCAACGCGGCAAACTTTGGAACTATCACCAAATGCAGCAAGGTAGCAGTTCAGAGAGTACCAGTTCAGATAACAATCAGGAGACACATTCATCCGTTAACGTGCCAAAGTAAATAAATATATTCAGGCTCTGCGTTACGTTGGGAAGTCACAGTCATGAGCGAAACCAGGCTTGCATCTCCCCCTATTATCTATCCCGAAGCGGATGGGCAGCCGATGACCGAGAGTGACGCAACCCGCGATTAGTTGATCTATTGCGTTGAAGTTTTGCGCCTATTTTTTCATAGTCGTCGCATCTATATTCCCCGATGCGGTGCCATTTATTCATAGCCCAGTCTTAGGCTTAGATTTGCGCCTGCAAACTCCAAATGTAAGATCCACAACTATTTTGAGATCGCGTAACTAAAGAAATCACCGACGAAACAGATTACCTGCGGCTAAAGCGGGTGTCTTGCAGGGCATTTCCGATGCCTTTGATGATGCCGCGCCCAATTAAACCAATGCCGCGCCCGATCACTTCTGTA
>JBBSCL010000799.1:0-1539 GCA_038250345.1 Leptolyngbyales cyanobacterium | reverse complement strand
GTGACGCTGCCTAACACCTTGGGCGCAATGCCGTTTTCGACAATCTGCTGGATAATCAACGCCACTGCCAGCACTTGAAACGCCATGCCAATATCTCGCAGCCCCACCAACAAGGTTACTAAGGCAATGCCAGCGGAGCCACCAAAAGGCACCAGCGCCATGATCCCAATCGTTAAGCCAAACAGTAGACCAAAGGGCACTCTTAGCACGAGGAATATAGAAATTAAACCCACTGCCATACAGGTAGCAGAAATAATTTGTCCTAAAAAGTAGTTCTGAAAACTCAACCGCAAGGTTTTAGAGAAGGGCTGTTGAATTCGCGCGGGTAGCCAACCAACGATATTTTTCCAGACTTCATCGCCATGTTGCAGTAGATAAAACGTAGAAATTACGGTCAGCAACACATCGAGCAGCTTGGCAACTGTGAATACCGCCAAGTCTAGAGTCAGATTCAGTGCCCGACCTGCAATGCTTTGAAGCTGGCTCTTGAGGCGATCGTTTAGCTGCAAAATTAACCCATCCAGGCTAACAGGCAACCCTACGGTGCTTAGCCGATCATCCAACATGACTAGCTGCCGCTGCCCTGAGTCAAACCATTCGGGCAGACGAGTTACAAGCTGCTGGGCTTGAGCGATCGCCAACGGTAACAACGTCACGCCTAATATTCCCAACACCAGCAGTGCTGACAAAAACACGATAATCGCCGCCTGCGTTCGCTGCACTCCTTTTTCTTGCAGCCAATAAACCGGGTAATTCAAGATGAACGCAACCAGGGATGCCACAATCAGCACCACCAGTAATGACTGAAAGTAGTTGAAAATCGACGAGAATGCCCAAGCATTTAACACCGCAAGCGGTGCAGCAAGGGCGATCGCCAACATTCGCGACATTGGCGTAAGCGAATCCCACCAGTTTAGGAGGCGACTTTTTGACTTCGGTAAACCAGAACTAACCATTCATTGGCTCTCAGAATTATCGAGTAGTGCTAATGGTTATTATGCGGAACTGCGATCGCCAATTGCATCTAACTGGATAGTGATTTAAGAAAAAGGCGAGAAATTAGTGCGAAGTGCAGAGAATGAGAGGCGCTTTTTGGAAAACCCAATCGGGTATAAAGACATTTCCGATTAGATACTTTACCTCACATTTGTAAAGCCGAGGTGAAGAGCGTGGTGAATAGGGAACCTTATCAGCATGGAAGAAGTGTAGCAACTAGATGATTCCACCATCGACTTAAATTAGGAGACTGAAATTTGATGCTCTATTCACCTGCGTCTTTGGGTAAGCGACTGTTGGCTGTAACTAGTCTTGCCCTGCTCACTGGACTACCTGTTGCTGCGAATGCATTCACCCTAACGCCTCAAACAAATAACTTGGACGGAGTTTCTATCAGCCAGGGCAACAGCGCCCAGCGATCGCTGATGGCAAAAAAAGAGGACAAGGATGATAAGAAAGGGCAGAAGTACGATCGCGATTACGATAGGAAGGAGGTTCGGATTGACTTAAATCGGGCTAAAAATCTTGCTCGTCAAGCCGCAG
>JBBSCL010000798.1:0-1546 GCA_038250345.1 Leptolyngbyales cyanobacterium | reverse complement strand
GCCTGTTTATCAAAAAGATTCCAGCGAAAGTGTTCCTGTCTGTTACTGCTTCGGTTGGAACCGTCAACGGATTCGTGAGGAGATTGAACAAACTGGCGAAAGTAGCGCGATAGAAGCAATCTCGTCGCATATCCAAGCAAACCGTTGTGGCTGTGAAGTTAACAACCCTCAAGGGACTTGCTGTTTAGCGAATGTCAGATCGGTTGTTCAGCAAGCCCTAAGTAGGTAAATCGGCAGAGCTATTTGCTATTGGTTGTACAAGATTAGGCTGAATGCTCTACAGCACTTTGTTTGGAGCGGGTTTACTTTTTTCATCTCTTGCTGTCCTCAGCCTCTGTATTAACTCGCAGGCTTCCTGTTAGGTCTGTCACCTGCCATCGGGTTTGCTGATCTTCTCGCCAAAAGCGGAGGGAAACTTTCGCATCGCCGACTGCTAAATTGGTCAGGGTCGCATCTGGCAACCATTTTGGCAGAAAAGGTTGGACTCGTAAGCAGCGGTTAGAGGCATCTGCTTCCAGTCCAAGAATGGTGCGGATAAGAAAGAAAATGGAGCCAGCCGCCCATGCTTGGGGAATATTGGCATCAGGGTAAGGCACGGGAAACCTTTCTGCTTGGCGTTCTATCCCAGCAAACAGTTCTGGCATTCGTCCAGCTTCAAAATAGTTAGCAGCCGCAAAGATACCTTCAGCAATACGATTAGACTCCTGGACATAACCATAGCGTTTCAGTCCGGCGACAATAAACGAGTTGTCATGAGGCCAAACGCTGCCAAGTTGATAGCTGATGGGATTGTAAGCGGGGTTCTGTGATGAGAGGGTGCGAATGCCCCAACCACACCATAAATCGGCTTGGAACAATCGAGAAACCAGTCGTTTTGCCCGTTCTGGTGGCACAATCCCTGACCAAAGTAGATGACCCGGATTGGAGGCAATCGTTTGAATCTGCTGCTTCTGGGCATCCAGCCCTAAGCAGTAAAAGCCTTCCGCGTCCATCCAGAAGCAATCGTTGAACCGCTGATACAAAGCCTCTGCTTTTCGACGCAGTGCTTCGGCGCGGTCATACTGACCCAAAACCTTATAGATCTCGGCGGCTCGTTTCCAAGCATCATAGACGTAACCTTGCACTTCACAGAGGGCGATCGGTGGCTCAACCTGACTGCCATCAGGATACACGATGGCATCGCCCGAGTCCTTCCACCCTTGATTGCGTAAACCGTCTTTGGAACGGGTCAGATACTCAACAAAGCCATCCCCATCAAAATCGCCATACTGATCAATCCACGTTAATGCCCGTTCGAGTGGCTTCTGACAGTCATTCAACATGGATACGTCGCCAGTCCAACGATATACTTCAGCCAGGGTGACAATCCAAAGAATGGTTGCTTCAACTGTTCCGTAGTAAGGAGTATGGGGAATTTCATGGAGTTGCGCTAACTCACCGCGCCGAATTTCATGCAGAATTTTGCCGGGTTGGGCATCCCGCCAGTCATCAACGTCTGTAGCCTGGAATTGCGCTAGTCGAACCAGTGTCCCACAGGCAAACCCAG
>JBBSCL010000797.1:0-1556 GCA_038250345.1 Leptolyngbyales cyanobacterium | reverse complement strand
ATATGCCAGGACATACAAAATGTCTGGCTCGGGCTTTAACGACTAAAGTATTGCTACATCAGCAGGGATATGCGTCTAATCTGCAAATTGGCGTAGCGAAATCAGATAATGGCTCCCTAGAAGCACACGCCTGGATTGAATATGAAGGACGAATTGTCATAGGAAATCTACGAGATTTGTCTCGATTCATTCCCTTACCCTCAGTAGAAGGAGTTAAGCTATGAGCGGTATTCTAGGTATCTATTCCCTTAATGATCATCCGATCAATCGAGATGATTTAACAGCCATGATGGATGCCCTAGCTCATCGCGGAGGAGATGGCTCTAATCTTTGGCTAGAAGGTGCGATCGGCTTGGGGCACCAGATGCTATGGACGACACCTGAGTCATTGTTGGAGCACCTGCCGCTGGTACAAGGCAGTTTTGCAATTACCGCTGATGCTCGGATTGATAACCGTGAAGAGCTAATTGCAGCGTTGGCATGGAGCGATCGCCCCATCGACAAAATTACCGATAGCGAGCTGATTTTAGGGGCTTACATTCAGTGGGGTGAACAGTGCCCTGAGCATTTATTAGGTGACTTTGCCTTTGCAATTTGGGATCAGTCGCAGCGATCGCTCTTCTGCGCTAGAGATCATCTTGGGGTGAAGCCATTCTACTACTTTCAAACAGAGAACCAGTTTCTGTTTGCAACTGAAATGAAGGCGCTGCTGGCACTGTCGCAAGTCCCCTGTCGCCTCAACGAGGTGAGAGTTGCAGATTATCTATCGCTGATGTTTGAAGATAAAGCGATCACCACCTATCAGGGGGTTTTGCGATTACCGCCAGCTCACAGCATGAGCATTCGTCAATCTGGAATGCGCCTGTGGTCATATTGGCAACTGGATCCCAATCGCGAAATCAAGCTGGAATCGGATCAAGCCTATGCAGACGCATTCCACGAGATTTTTACAGAAGCGGTTCGCTGTCGGTTGCGCAGCGCGTTCTCAATCGGTTCACATCTCAGTGGCGGTCTAGATTCTTCCTCAATAGTCTGTGTGGCTCGTCAGTTGTTATCTGAAGCCGAAAAACCACTCCTCCATACGTTCTCCAATATTTTTGACGACGTGCCCGAATGCGATGAACGATCGTTCATTCATGCCGTTACCGAACAGGGTGGACTCATTCCTCACTATGTTCATGCCGATCAGTTTGGTCTGTTCTCAGACCTAGAGCAAATTTGGCAGTATGAGGAGGAAGCCTTTGTTGGGCCGAGTCATGCGTATGTCTGGCATCTCAGTCAAGCTGCCCAGCAAGCGGGAGTGCGAATTATTTTTGATGGGTTTGATGGCGATACAGCCGTATGGCATGGCACAGAACGACTGGGCGAATTGGCACAGCAAGGGCAATGGCAAACCTTCTGGAAAGAGGCAACAAGCTTCGCAAAAAATATTGGAACGACGCCGCATGCTGTTTTAAGACATTATGGTTTGCCCCACTTTCAGGCACTGTTGCAGCAAGGGCACTGGCTAGCTTTTGTCCGTAACATAGGTCAAATTCACCAGCATTGTCACTCTT
>JBBSCL010000796.1:0-1569 GCA_038250345.1 Leptolyngbyales cyanobacterium | reverse complement strand
TGGATGGCGTGAATGCGGATGATTTGCGAGACTATCGACCGGGAATTCAAGCGGCAAAGGAGCGGGGAGCGCGATCGCCCCTGGCAGAAATTGGCATCACCAAGTTGGAAGTGCGGCAAATCGCTAAACATCTCGACTTGTCGTGCTGGGATAAACCGGCTCAACCTTGCCTCAGTTCGCGCTTTCCCTATGGCGAACAAATCACGATGGCAAAACTGCATCGCGTGGGCAGAGCCGAAGCTTATTTGCGGAAACTGGGGCTGAAAACCTTGCGTGTGAGATCGGAAGGCGACACTGCCCGAATTGAGCTTCCGGCTGAGCAAATTAAGGAATTTGTGCTGACGATGGATTTGCCGATGCTTGTGGAAAAGCTGCAATCCTTTGGCTTTGTCTATGTCACGCTGGATTTGGAAGGGTTCCGTAGCGGCAAGTTAAATCAGGTGTTACAACTGACAACCGTGGGCGATCGCCAATCGGTCTAAAACATTACGAGGTTCTAGTTGATTTTCACTCGATACTGAATAAAAGCCCAGTATTTTTTAAGGAGGGGACAGCCTTTGTCCATTGTTCGTGTGCGTGAACACGTCAACCCGCTCAGCAAAAAATATCAGGTTCCAGCCACTCCGCCAGATTGGTCGGCGATTTATGCAATGCCTCAACAGCCGTTGCACTTAGATATTGGCTGTGGCAAAGGGCATTTTGTCCAAGATATGGCGAAGCTTCAGGGCGATCGCAACTTTCTCGGTCTAGAAATCCGCGAACCGCTGGTGGATCAAGCAAATCGCTGGCGGGATGAACTGGGCTTGAGCAATCTGCATTACCTATTTTGCAATGCCAATAACTCCATTCGTCCGCTGCTTACCTCCTTGCCAGCCGACATTTTGCAGCAAGTCACCATCCAGTTTCCCGATCCGTGGTTCAAGCGCAGGCATCAAAAGCGGCGAGTGGTGCAGCCCGAACTGGTTGTGGATTTGGCAGAGTTTCTCGTTCCTGGCGGCGTTGTCTTTGTGCAATCTGATGTGGAAGAAGTGGCGCTAGAAATGCGCGATCGCTTTGATGAACATCCCGCCTTCACCCGTCAGCATGACCATTGGCTATCCGACACCCCGATGCTGATCTCAACGGAACGGGAGCGATCGACCCTTTCCACCAGCAATGAACCCGTGTATCGAGCGCTGTTCGTTAGAACTGAGTTATCTTGAGCCGTGTGTTTCGACTACGCTCAACACACCTTACGCGATCGCCATTAGCAACTCTGCATTCTCATTAGACCCACGATCGCAGCCACATTCGCAGGCTAAAACCATTGGGCGATAAGGGCAAGCCTAGATAAACGGGTAGCCAGAACAGGAATGAGAAGATGACGATCGCAAGGATGGCAATGCCGAGTTGGCGCAGATAGGCATGACGACTGCCCAGACAGCGATCGACGAGCCATGCCAACGCCATTGAGGCAAACACCGATGCGCCCATGTAGTGATACAAAAATAAGCAACGTGTTACCCGCAGCCAGGGCAACAGGTTTGCTAAATAGCAGATAGACAGGAAAATCAGCAGCGATCGCTCGGT
>JBBSCL010000795.1:0-1570 GCA_038250345.1 Leptolyngbyales cyanobacterium | reverse complement strand
TTGCTGCCGGGACTGAGTGAAGAACTGCTGTTTCGCGGGGTGATGCTGCCCACCTTTGGGTTAGATACCGCAGGAATTCTGTTTTCTAGTCTCTGTTTTGGCATGTTGCACCTCAGCAGCTTCAAGCAATGGTCTTATGTGGTGTGGGCAACGGCGATCGGCGGAGTGCTGGGAGTCAGTGCCCTGATGACCAACAATTTGCTGGTGCCCATTTTGGCGCATATCACTACCAATTTCATTTCTGGCTGCCTGTGGAAATGGCGCGGCTTCAAGGATGATGTTGCATAAAGCGATTGTCCCAAAGATGGGGACACGCCTATTTTTTGAAAGGCGATCGCTGCTTAGGATCATGGATTTAATACCATCGAACATTCCGGCTGTACGGGCGTAGCATTCGGTAGATGGTTCTGCTTGAGTTGCAAAGATTTTTGCCCGTATGCTGCGCCCCTACCAAATCTCGAACTTGTTTAATTTTCATTCCTTAAGCTCCAAACTCCGCACTCTGCTTACTCGATCGCGTCGTCCTCTTCACCTTGACCCGATCGCTTAAAAAACTTGCAGATGCCCCGCTTAGAGCCTCGAATGAATTGACACCATTCTTGCACCAAAGCAGATTCAAACTGTTCTAGTTGGTCGGTTGCCTGAGAGATATTCAGCCCAGACCCGTATAGCACTTTAAGTGCCTGTTTCAAATCACGGCGATCGCTGGCGGTGAACCCGGCTCGTCGCAAGCCAACCACATTCAATCCCATAATCGTATTGGGGCTAACGCTGCGGGTAATGCAAAAAGGCAACACATCTTTTTGAACGGCAGAACCGCCTGACATCATTGCCAATCTGCCGACACGGGTAAACTGATGCACCAAGCAGTTACCGCTAATGAAGGCGCGATCGCCCACTTCCACATAGCCAGCCAGCAGTGCCCCATTTGCCACAATCACATCATTGCCCACTTTCACATTGTGCGCCGCGTGGCTTTGCGCCATAAACAGGCAGCGATCGCCAATTTCGGTAACCGTCCCTGCTTTCGTACCGCGATGAATCGTCACCCCTTCTCGAATCACGCAGTTTTCGCCGATTCGTACAAAAGATGCTTCGTCTTTGAATGCCAAATCCTGCGGCACATCGCCCAGCACTGCACCAGAATGCACCTGACAGCCTGTGCCCAAGCTGGTGTAGGGCAAAATTGTGACGTGGGGATTAATTATGCAGCGATCGCCAATTTTCACTTTGGAGGCAATGTAGGCAAAGGCTCCCACGGTTACGTCTTCACCTAACTCAGCACCCGCTTCAATCACTGCGGTTGGGTGTATGCTCATTTTGCCCTCACTCCCTCACTAAAAGCTGCTGTCCAAATTCGGGACTGCCTATGGATTATGGGAGTCAAGGGTTTCTTCTGTCAAAGCATGGATCAAAGTGCGGCTAATCGAGCAGCCCAGTTTTTATTTATGGCATGATCTCAGCAACCCAAGCCGCTTCGTCTGGAAGTAATGCAGGCTTGCTCGACGGGGTTTCAGCGATCGCGAATTGTTCAGGCATCAAAATAATGTTTTTATATTGATATTCGCCA
>JBBSCL010000794.1:0-1573 GCA_038250345.1 Leptolyngbyales cyanobacterium | reverse complement strand
TTGTTGGCATCTAAAAAGTTGTTGAGTAGTGGATTTGAGTTGCCTTCGAGGGTTTTGCCAGAACCCAGGAGATTGAGCAGGATTGGAATCAGGGAAGCCAGTAGCCCTTGAATGGTGCCAGCAGGCAATCCGGTGCGCTGGACAATTTCTGTGGCAATTTGAGCTTGCTGATCGGGGGAGAACAAGGCAGACACAGCGGCAGGATTGGAGCCAATGCCGCCAAATTGGTTGACGATCGCGGCTACTTGAGAGTTTCCCCCTTCGGCTTGTTGTTGCTGCAACGCCGATCGCACATACCCGCCCACCATGGACACCATCGTCTCGCCGGTTCCAGCATCTAAGTTATTATGGCTAGCGATCTGCTGCACCGTACCCAAAATATCGCTCATTTGATCTGGGTTCGCCTGTTGGTTAGGATTAGCGATCGCGCCCATAATTTGGTCAAAAAGTCCCATCGTTTCACATTGCTAAACTGCCACCATCATACGCAAAAGGCTCAGCCATTTTGCGCTGAGCCTTTGTTCTTCAATCTTTTAGAAAATGGATCACCGAGCTAAACTCGCTGTTAGCCAACTTCTACGCCGCTTGTGTCAACCGAAGTTGCACCCCTCACGCCAGATGCGACAGACTTTGCCTTATTTAAAAAGTCTTGGCTAGGCACTTTACCCTTCAGCACTACTGTGCCGCCCGTTTGAGCAACCCAGAGAGTTTCAACATCATCAATTTGTCCATCATCATCAAAGGCTTTGGCAACGCGCTTCGCCAAACCACTCTGGTCATATTCTCCATTCAAACCCAAACGCTCAGCCGGAATGGCGCTACCCGCAGGAGCATTGGTAGGAGCCGCCTCAGCCGCAGGAGCCGCAGGAGCCGCCTCAGCTTTTTTTCCACCAAAAATTCTGTCTAAGAAACCCATAGTTTCAGCAATCTCCTAATATTTCGATTCACAATGCAGATTAGCTTAAACAAGTTGCCTAAAACATTACCAAAAGATAGAAGAAAACAGCGTTATACAAATGACTGGATGAGATATTTTAAGGAAAACTTTTAAGCATAGGACTTACGCACTCGCCCCCTAAATCCCCCAATTCTGGGGGACTTTGATCTCTAGCTCCCCCAGAATTGGGGGTTGGGGGGCAAATTTCGGTTGATTTGCGTAAGTCCTGAATCACTGAAAATAGTCTTGAGGGTGGCAAGCTAACTTAACTCTGGAGCTAATGGTTTCTTAGTTGCCGCTTTTTTGGATTGTGATGCTTTGGATAGCAACTTTCCTGCCTGTTTTAGATCCACATTGCCGCCACTGATAATTACCCCAATTCGTGCGTTGGGAAGCCGAAGCACTCCTTCCAGCAAAGCGGCGGCGGCGATCGCTCCGGTTGGCTCCACTACAATTTTCAAGCGTTCCCACAAAAAGAACATGCTGCGAAGAATTGCGGCTTCAGAGACCGTGACCATATCGGCGACATAGTGCAGCACCAAGGGAAAAGTGTACACGCCTAAACAAGCAGTTCGTGCGCCATCGGCGATCGTGTCGGGATTATGTACCGTTTGCAGGGTTTTGCTGTAGAACGAT
>JBBSCL010000793.1:0-1577 GCA_038250345.1 Leptolyngbyales cyanobacterium | reverse complement strand
GTAGTGCCTTCATCACATCAGCACGAGCGGCAAAGGTTGATCCGCCGCCAAATAAGATGCGTCTTCTGTAAAAATAGGTGAGCAGATCTTTACCTAGAATCTTTTTCCCTAAAATCTCTTGAGGAATCTCTTCACTTGTTTTGATATTAGTATCCACATTCCAAAAAAGTGCAGGATGTCCCACATGGGTTAGCTTTGAGTCTGACTCAAAGCATTCCACCGTGGTTCGCAGTTTGTTTGGTAGGAAAAAATCGTCGGCATCTAAGTTGAAAATGTAACGTCCATGAGTATTTTCAATGGCAACTCTGGTTGCTTGAGCTTTTCCAGCATTTTCTTGGAAGATATAGTTAACGCGATCGTGATAGACCTTAATTTGTTCTTCTGTATCGTCTGTAGAACCATCATCAACGACAACAATTTCAATTTCATCTGAAGGAAAGTCAGAATTGATGACACTCTCAATTGCCTCACCAATTAATCGACCGTAGTTGTAAGTAGGAATAATGACACTAACCGTAGGATCTAGTTTCATAAGATACACAAAAGAGGTTCAAAGCAATCCCCATAACCTTATTCAAATTAAACACTTTCAGATCAGGAAAATCCTGAACATATTTGGCGAGTTTATTTCACTCTAAATCAAGTGTTGAGCAAATATCTTAGCCTGCACTGGCAAACTATGGGCTTGATACCAGGCATAAGCATTGTCAGCAATCACCTGCAAATTTTTCAGAGAGGCATCGAACTCCTTAGGCTGTGTAGGTGACCAATAGTGAGTCCCAGCGTTGATACCTTCAATTGATACGGAGTCATGCTGATGAGCAACAGGGAGCATTCCATAGGCACAATAGGCTGCAAAAATACCAGACTTGGGCAAGCGGCTCACGTCGTAGTTTAAAAACCCTGCCATAGAGGTGGATAAAATTTTACTAATGTCTGAAGAAGAACGCTGACCCACCTCAATAATTGGGATTTCAGCTATCGAGGAGAAATTCAACTCAGTGGAGGGTCCAACATCCCAAATTTCCTCAATGGATAAGTGCTGACAAATTCGCTTGATCATATCCCAGGATTCCTTGTACGCACGAATCCTGCTTGCTGGACGACCGAAGATGATTAGACGTTTCTGCCGCTCTGTCAGAAGTACGGGCCGATCGCTTTCGCCAACGTTAGAAATAATGGGCAGAATTGGGATTTGAACATGCCGACCGTTGCTTAAATTGCTTAGGGTGGTGGCATATTGCTGGCAACTGGTGAGACCGCGATCGCTCAATCGCACGATTTGAGTCAGCAGCTTTTTTTGCAGCCAGGAAAACCAAAAGTCAGAATCCCGAAGTGATTGCCCTACCGCATAGGTCTCATGGAACATCGTTACCAACTGGGCATTCGCTGTGTTCGCTTTCCAGGTCTTTAAAGCCTGAATTAGCCAAATTGGACTGCCCCCCCGTTTCATATAGCCATGTCCTACATAGTGCAACAAGATGGTTGTAGGAGATGGATGAATGGTATTCAATACTGCAAGTAGATCTCTACTGGATCGAGCCGATACTTGATGAACTGGAAACTCCTCTATCTCT
>JBBSCL010000792.1:0-1580 GCA_038250345.1 Leptolyngbyales cyanobacterium | reverse complement strand
TTACAGCCAGATGCGGTCGCCCAACTTTACCCCGATCGGTATTGGGATAGTCTGGAAGTAGAACCTGGCATTGTGGCGATCGAATGGGCAGAACGCCTTCCTTATAGACCTGCGGATTATCTGATGATTCAACTGCATAGCGACGACAACCGCCGCCAAATCAACCTGACACCTGTGGGAAACTTTAGCCTCCCAGGAATGGATAGGCAGCGCTGAGGGCGGGGTGCTTTGATGCAGCACACCACCCTACTAAAACCTAAAACCTATTCTAATCAAATCGCAATGGCTGACCACGCACAGAGGTATTTAACTTGCCGTGGTCGAACACAATTTGCCCACCGACGATCGTCGTCACTGCCCAGCCCGTCAGGTTCCACCCTTCAAAAGAACTCCAGCCGCACTTGGTTAGTTGGTCTTCCCGCCGAACGGTGCGGTAGGTGTTCAAATCTACCAGCACCAAATCGGCATCATAGCCGATCGCAATCTGCCCTTTGTTGGGAATGCGGTACGCCTTTGCCACAGCGGTAGACATCCAGTTTGCCACCTGAGCCACGGTGCAGCGTCCTTGCATTGCCTGGGTGAGGAGTAGCGCCAGGGAGGTTTCTACTCCCGGCATCCCCGATGGAATAATGGCAGGCTCTAGCAAAATCACTGGGGAACCATCCGCTGGTTGCTCCGTGGTTGACGCAGGCACAGATTTAGGAATGCCTTTCATTTTCTCTTCCAGGGTATGGGGCGCATGATCCGTCGCGATAAAGTCAATTACGCCATCTTTCAACGCTTGCCACAGGACTTCATTATCGTGGGGCGATCGCAGCGGTGGATTCATCTGGGCTAGATTGCCGATCGTTTCATAGGCGCTGGTATTCAGCAGCAAATGCTGGGGAGTGACTTCTGCCGTCACCCAGGCGGGTTTTTCCTGACGCAATAGCTCCGCCTCTTCCGCCGTAGACATGTGCAAAATATGCAGCCGTCGGTGGTACTTTTGAGACAGCTTCAGGGCAAGCTGGGTCGCTTCTAGGGCTGTCTGGTTATCCTGAATTTGAGAGTGGACGGCAGGATCGGTGCTGCCTGCAAACAGTTGACGGCGGGCTTGAATCCGAGCCTGGTTTTCGGCATGGACGGCGATCAACCGACTTCCCTGAGAAAAAATTTGATCCAGCAACGATTCCTCATCTACCAACAAAGCACCGTGCATGGAACCCATGAAAATTTTAATGCCGCAAACTGGGGTTGCCTCAAGCAAATCAGGCAATATCTCTGCCGTCGCCCCAATAAAAAAGCCATAGTTAACCAAACACTTGTCTGCGGCTCGTTTTAGCTTGTCATCTAGTGCAGCTTGAGTGATCGTTAATGGGCGAGTATTGGGCATCTCTAAAAAAGAGGTTACGCCTCCTCTGGCACATGCACAACTGGCGGTAAATAAATCTTCTTTATATTCGAACCCCGGTTCGCGAAAATGCACCTGCGGATCGATCACTCCCGGCAACAAAGTTAGCCCGGTTGCGTCTATTTCCTTAATAGGTTGGCGAGATACGCTGAAATCTGCGGCGTTAAGCTCAGCGGCGATCGCTTGGATT
>JBBSCL010000791.1:0-1581 GCA_038250345.1 Leptolyngbyales cyanobacterium | reverse complement strand
TTAGCAGAGCAAACTGGGTTTCCCAATGCGTCGTTTGATTTAGTCACTGCATCCCTGCTGTTTCATGAGACTCCGACCGCGATCGCGAAGGACATTTTGCGCGAATGCCATCGCCTGCTGACAGTGGGTGGCGAAGTACTGATTTTGGATGGCAATCAAAAATCATTGCGGCAAACCGAATGGCTGACCCATATTTTTGAAGAACCCTACATTCGCGAATATGCCCAAGGCAGCACCGATGCCTGGATGGGCGCAGCGGGTTTTGGCAGGGTGCAAACCCAGGACTTTTGGCTATTGCATCAAGTCACTCATGGCGTGAAGGCGATCGCGGCTCAATCGGTTGAGTTTTCCACGTCAAATTTTGAACAGGCAGGCAAAAAACAGTGGGCAATGGGCTAACTAGCTCAAAAAATGTCGTGGGTTTCGTTGGCGGTTTTGAGGCGATCGCAGATCTATGCGGCTTCGCAGACAGTCGGTTCTGGTAAAGATTCACCCATCGCCTCATAAGAGATGATCAGTGACTCCAAGGCTTCAATTCCATTACTGACGGCTAGCTCATAGGTGGTGCCATGAGTGCGCCAGCGTTGCCCTGGAAAGTCGGGTAACCCCACTAAAAAGCATTCGTCTTCATCCGACCATTGAATGATCATTAGATACTTGAGTTGAGTCATCGCTAGAACCAGCTTAAAAATTGCCGTGGTTTTGGTTGGCAATATTAAGGCGATCGCACACTTCCGCAACCGACAAGGCACCGAGTTCACCATCAGCGCGGGTGCGAATGCTGAGGGAGTTTGCCTCTACTTCTTTGGCACCGATCACTGCCATGACGGGAATTTTGGCTTTTTCGGCGTTGCGGATCAGTTTGCCGAGGCGATCGCCGCTGGTGTCAGCTTCCGCCCGAATCCCCAGCAGTTGCATCTCAGCCGCAACCTGTTTGGCAAAGGGCAATTGCTCCTCGCCCACGGCTAATAGGCGCACTTGAATCGGAGCCAGCCATAAAGGAAAATCTCCAGCGTACTCTTCAATCAAAATGCCGATTAGCCGTTCTAGGGAACCGAAGGGAGCGCGATGGATCATCACCGGGCGTTTGCGGGTGCCGTCTTCTGCCACATATTCCAGTTCAAACCGTTCTGGCAAGTTGTAATCCACCTGCACGGTGCCCAATTGCCATTCCCGCTCCAGCGCATCTTGGAAAATAAAATCCAGCTTAGGACCGTAAAACGCTGCTTCGCCAATCCCTTCAAAGT
Source organism: Leptolyngbyales cyanobacterium (assembly GCA_038250345.1). GTDB lineage: Bacteria > Cyanobacteriota > Cyanobacteriia > Leptolyngbyales > Leptolyngbyaceae > ULC077BIN1. The sequence continues at coordinate 334 of JBBSCL010000791.1, read as the reverse complement.
GATCCATGCCCAGGGTTTCCACTGCACGACGAATTGCCCCTTCGGCTTTTTCCCAAGCTTCATCGGAGCCAATGTATTTGTCAGATGCTGGGTCGCGAAAACTGAGACGCGCACGGAAATTTTTAAGCTGCAAGCTTTTGAATACGGTCAGGATTAAATCCACGACGCTGAGAAATTCTGAGTCCAACTGTTCTGGAGTGACGAAGAGATGAGAATCATCCACTGTAAAGCCGCGCACACGGGTTAAGCCGCCCAACTCACCGGATTGTTCGTAGCGGTAAACCGTGCCAAATTCTGCCAGTCGCATGGGCAGTTCGCGATAAGAGCGCAACTC
>JBBSCL010000790.1:0-1601 GCA_038250345.1 Leptolyngbyales cyanobacterium | reverse complement strand
CCCGCCAGAAGTCAGCACCTTAACGGCATCGGGATTGGCTTTGAAGTTAAACTGCTTACCGGGCATGGCAAGAGTTGCTTTAGTCAAAGGGTTTTCCAAATTCACCATTGCCAAATCTGCCTGCTGATATTCCTTCATAGCGGCAAAAGGACGGGTGTAATCGGTGCCAACCACTTCTTCAAAGTGATCTGACAGGGTGACATCACCGGAAAACATCAGTGTCACCGTGGGATCTTGGGGATTGGCGACCTGATTATGCTTGAACACTGGCACCGTTTCTAGGGCAGTCCGAACGGTGTCGGAGCGGGTGGGCAGGTTTTTGTTACCCGATTGGGAAGAGGCAGAGGCATCCGTTTGGGCAACGGGCGCTCGGCTGTAGCCCAGAAAACCACCCACCATAATGGCGGCAGCGGCAGGTCCACCGACTAGCATGGTGCGAGCGAAACGGAGGCGGGTTTTACGACGCGCAGTTTTATGAATCCGCGATCGCACCTGTTGATTCTGCTGACGGGGGTGCGATCGATGCCGATTAGCTGGCGTGACAATCCGTACCGATTGCTTCCAAAGAATCTGCTTGGGTTGATCTACTAGACCAACCGCAATGTTGGCACCCCGAATCACCGGAGAATTTAACTGCCATAAGTGATGGCAAATGAAGCGCATCAATTGCTCTTGCCAGCTTCCTTCAGCAGCCTCTTGGTCTGGAATAAAAGGCAGTTCAATCAGCAGCCGTAGATTGGTGGGATTGCCAGAACCCACTCGTGCCTTAAGCCCATAGGGACGCAGCGATTGATTAAGCCACTGCGCGATCGCCTGTAAATTTCCGCGCTGAGCAAGTTCCAACACATTCGGCGAGTATCCCAACATTGCAGACTGAACCATACCCCTTCATCCTCAAACATTGCCACTGATCAAAAAACATCTCTTTCTCAACTACGAGAAATTGACAACTTATTGATACTCTATATTGACCAATTTCAACCAACTATATCCAGCAAATCGCCTAAAACGTTTAGAGAATCCTTTGTTATTCACCTGGAAATGATTATCCATACCTATTTTTGAAATTATTGAATAACCGTAGGGGCGGGTCTTGTGCCTGCCCGTTAGAGCAAAGGGCACCCACAAGAGGTGCCCCTACCTACACCAATGATAGATCTTTGATTGCCAGGTTAATAGGTGGGTTTTCTATCTCTTGCCCCTTTCTGGCGGTGTTTTAAAACTGGTAGTTGACGCTGAAATAAAAGCCAGAATCTTGGGCATCATTGCCGCGATCGCGCAACCGCAGAAACGATGCCGCATAGTCCAGCCGGATATTCAAGCCGGGATAGGGTTGCCACAGAAAGCCCAGCCCAGCCCCAGCCAAAAATCGCTGATCGGCTTGATTGTTGGGATTAGCGCTATTGTTCCAGACTTTGCCCATGTCGAGGAAAGGCGCAAATTGGGCGATCGGGCTACCCGCTTCATCGCGCAAAAAGGTAATTCGATCTTCAACCGAGAGCCGAAAACCGTTGTCTCCTGAACGGGCATTTTGCCGAAAGCCGCGCACCGACTGTCCGCCGCCAATGACAAACTGCTGAGAGGGCAACAGCGAATCGGGT
>JBBSCL010000789.1:0-1624 GCA_038250345.1 Leptolyngbyales cyanobacterium | reverse complement strand
GAAGCCTTGTGATGCTGTGTTCAAAGAGCGGCGCTATTTTAATGAACCTCCTAGTCACCGCTGGCTGATGCGGGATCAAACTGGAATGGCGATCGCCCACATTGCAGTTCACGAAAAGCATGTGGTGGTTGATAACGTAAAATATCCAATTGGTGGCATTGCCGAAGTTTGTGTGCATCCCAATCATCGCGGCAAGGGATATGTTAAGCAAATCTTAGCGGCGATCCAGGTCTGGCTAATATCCCATAGGGTTGAGTATGCCGTTTTGTTTGGCAATCCTAAAATTTATGGCTCCAGCGGCTATCAGCCAGTGACAAACCTATTTCACGATGCCGAAGATGGGGAAGGCAAGCCCTATTTTGCATCTGTTAAGGCAATGGTAAAACCTCTGACAAACCGGGGCTGGTTCACGACAGAGGTTTATCTTCCAGGAAAAACATTTTAGGAAGCGTCGTGGGTTGGCAAAATTACCCGTTTCGCTAAGCCTAGTTTCCTCAAGCCTTGAATTGCCCACCAAGTCATGTCAATTTCCCACCATTTCAGCCCCGCTTTTGCGACGTTAGGGGCAGCGTGGTGGTTGTTGTGCCAGCCTTCACCATAGGTTAAAAGCGCTGCCCACCAAAGGTTACGAGAGTCATCGTCCGATTCAAAGTTGCGATACCCCCACATGTGACTGGCGGAGTTAATCAACCAAGTGCTGTGCCACAGCAACACGGCTCTAAGAAACACGCCATAGATGACAAACGACCAGCCGCCCATCAGGTAAAGCAAGATTCCCAAAGGCAACTGAAGCAGCAAGAAGTAAGTGTTCAAGCCGCGATAGAAAGGATCGCGGACGAGTTCTGGCGCATACTGTTTGTACTGGTCATAGTCAAAAAACTTTTTGGTTGGGTAGAACAGCCAGAGCATGTGGCTCCACCAAAACCCTTTGTTGGCAGAATAGGGGTCTTTTTCGTTGTCTTCGGTGTGCAGGTGATGTTGGCGATGTCCGGCTACCCAAAAAATCGGTCCACCCTGAAGAGCTAATCCGCCGATGAGAGCGATCGCATATTCCAAAACTTTGGGCACTTGAAAACTGCGATGGGTCAGTAGGCGATGATATCCTAAACAAATGCCAATGCTGCCTAATAGCCAGTGCAGAAAGACGGCAACACCTAGAGCCGACCAGGAGAAAAACCAGGGTGATAAAAGCGCGATCGCGTGAACTGCACCAAAGAACCCCACACTTACCCAGCTTAGAGAAGCTGGCTGCTCGACAGAAGCCGCTTTAATCGAATTGGAAGTCATCATTACTCCTTATGAATTGAACTGCTAGATAAATTTTTGGATTTAAGACTTTGCTGAATCAGTCTAAGAATTCTCCTTGCTTTAGACCTCTCTCAATGGAGAGGAAACAAGATTCTTGGATTCCTTCTCTATAGCAAGAAGGGTTGGGGATGGAGCTTGCCTCCCGCAGCGTGGACAAATCGTGCTTGGATTCAATAACACCGACTTAGAATAAATTCAGCATTACCAACAAAACTGCTACCGATTAAGAAAACGCTTATAGTAAAAGAAATGCAAGTAACGCTTACATTTCTACTGTAACAACTCTTTGCTATCTGTGCAAGTGGCACTTGCATTT
>JBBSCL010000788.1:0-1634 GCA_038250345.1 Leptolyngbyales cyanobacterium | reverse complement strand
GATCGTTGCCAAAATAGGATTGGTGATGCCGCCCGACATTGCAGTCGATGTCCCGCGCAAAAGATTCATCAAACCCTTGGTCAACGCTGCCGTGCCGCCGCCTGCAATGATTGCCAAAGTCCACTGCAAAACGGGGTTCAAATCGGAGGAAGTATGACCCACGATAAATGTCCCCAAAAGGATTGCGAGGGGAGTTGCAATAAAATCCAATGCATTATCAAACCAGGGAACATAATATCCGCCAATTTCCAGCACACAGGCAAGGGCTAACACAATCAACGCCGGAGAGGTTTCCATCCAGTCAAATTGAGTTGGCAAGTCGATGTGCCCCACCACAGCAGCAAGGCTCAATACCAAAAACGGCACAAATACTCGAAACCCTACTGCTGCGCTGAGGCTGATTCCCAGCAGCAGTTCAATGAAGCTATCAAAGCTGATGATGTGATCCAAGCGACCCTCCTAATTCAAACCCATCACCTTTTCAATATAGCGATCTGATTACATCGATAACAGACGCTTTTTCTAAGCCGAGGTTGGGCTAAATTTTAGGGCAACGCCATTCATGCAATAGCGATCGCCTGTGGGTTTTGGACCATCATCAAACACATGCCCCAAATGTCCCCCGCACCGCCGACAATGCACCTCAATTCGCGTCATCAAAAATGCTTTGTCGGTGGTGGTTTTAGTGGCATCGGCGATCGCGGCATAAAAACTAGGCCAGCCCGTGCCGCTGTCGAATTTTGTGGCTGATTTAAATAGCGGTAGCTGACAAGCAGCACATGAAAATACGCCTTGGCGATATTCCTTATCAAGCGGACTGGTGCCAGCCCGTTCGGTGCCCTGCTGCCGCAAGACAGAGAACTGCTCTGGCGTTAAAAGCTTGCGCCATTCCGCCTCGGTTTTGGTGATTTCAAACTTCCCCTTTAGCGTTTCAGGGTTGGCGTTGGCAGTGGATTGTGAGCCACTCAAAGACCGTAGAAACCAGGCTGTACCCAGAAAAGCGGCACCTGATCCTAAGAAATAGCGTTTTTTCATAATTTAAGTTTGTTTTTTACTTGTTTTGGAGAGAGTGATTTAGAGGCTTATAAAAGAGCTAAGTACGGGACAAAAAGCTTGCAAGAATGAGCAGGGTAGGGTTTTATCAGAATTACTACACTCATCAGAAACCCTATGAGTCAATATAGCGAATTGAAGCAAGTCCTCCAAGCGCATTTGAACTGGCATGGAGCTAGGATTTCATTTCTGGCTTTGTTTTTGTTGGCACTCCTGAAAGTCAAAGCGGTGAACTTAAGCGAACTGTGTTTAGGCTTTGGTGGGAAGGCACTGCCAGAATCCAGCTACAAGCGGATGCAGCGCTTTTTTCGAGGGTTTGAACTCGATTACACCCAACTGGCAAATGCAAGCAATCAGGTGTAGTAAACAACGATCGCTAGCAATCCAGCCACGGCGGCTGTTGGCAAGTCAAGCTCTGGTTGCCATAGCGACAACCGCGAAAACCAGGCGGCATACGCCAGATAGGTTATCCAATCGGTTACTGCAATCCCCACAATTACTCCCTGATAGCCACCGAGATGATATCCCAAGGGCATCATGGCTAATTGCACCCCTGTAAAAATAATGGTGAGGGTCATCAT
>JBBSCL010000787.1:0-1667 GCA_038250345.1 Leptolyngbyales cyanobacterium | reverse complement strand
ATTTTTTGACTGGGCGGCTGTTCTTTAGTGTCAATGAATTCGTACTCCACACCATAATTTTTCAGCCACGCAAATGCTTTTTTGCAAGTGCCGCAGTTGGGAATTCCATAAACTTGAATAGACATGATTAGTTTCCTTTGATTGGATCAATATTATTTGGTATTCCACTGTTGCTTCATCCGTTCAATTCGGTCTAGCAGGCTTTCGTTGGACATGCGGGAATTGAGGCGTTCAACTAAGAGCGGAAAGGCAAACGGGGACGGACGTTTTGTGTTGTGCCACGCGATGGTGAGATGGGACAGGCGATCGAGGGTTTTGGCTAATCGATGGGCTTCTAACTGGTCTGATAACACTTCATTTTCAGCTTGCTTTAGTAACAAATTATCCGGCTCATATTTTGTAAACACTTCGTAGAGCAACGATGAACTGACTTGCAGTTGGCTAGAGGTTTTTTTGGCAGAAGGATAGCCCTTAAACACCAAGCCTGCCACCTGAGCAATACCTCGAAACTTGCGCCCGGTTAATTCTGAGAGATTTAGTCCCGCTTTGATGTCTTCATACAACGAATCTAGACTGAAGAATTCTTTAGAAAACAGTGATTGAAACGGGTAATCTTTGGGAGCCAGAATTTCAAAGCCGTAATCATTCACAGAAATGGTAAAGGTAGCTGAGTGCTGATGGGCAAAGCGATAGCCCCACAAAAAGCCCAATCCTTCATGGACAAACCGCCCTTCAAAGGGAAACACATAGAGGTGTTGTCCTTCGCGGGTTTTGCAGCATTCAATTAGTAGCTCATTCGAGTCGGGCAGATGGGAAAGGCGCTCCTGAGCAGAGAGAATTGGCTTCAAACAATTTAGCTCAGCATTCACGGTAGAGTTGGTGCGGCTTTGCTCAATTTCTTGCCGCAAATGATGGCTCAGCGAATCAGAAATTGCCAGATTTCCACCCGACCAAGTGGGCGTGATGGTGGATTTTTTCTTGGCTGATTTTACATACATCACCATGTCTTTCAGTTGAAAGAATTCCAGTTGCTTTCCGGCAAAGAAAAAGACATCGCCCGGTTGCAGTTTGGAAACAAAACTTTCCTCCACAGTGCCAATTTTGCTTTGGTTTAAATATCGAATTTCGATCGCCTGATTTGAGGTAATCGTGCCAATGCCCATGCGATGCATCCGCGCAATTTGAGCGTCCGCAACTTTGTAAATGCCATCTGTTTGTACTACCTTTTTATAGCGGGGATAGGCGCTCAACGATTTACCGCCCTGCTCGATAAATTCCAGCATCCAGTCAAATTCTGCCGAGGTCAGCGTGGCGTAGGAGACTGTTTTTCTGACCGCGTTAAAAACTTCTTCCGGCTCGAACCCGGCTCCACAAGCGAGAGTTACGAGATGCTGAATCAGGACATCGTAGGGTTTGGTTAATGGACGACGAGACTCGATCGCCCCAGCCGCTAAACCATTGCGAAAGGCAGAAATCTCCAGCAGTTCTAGGGCGTTGGTGGGCAAAAAGAAAATCTCGGAAGTGCCTTGGGGAACATGCTGCGATCGCCCCGCCCGCTGCAACAACCGCGCTAGATTTTTGGCACTGCCAATCTGCACCACTCGCTCCACGGGCTGAAAGTCTACGCCCAGGTCAAGCGAAGAAGTACAGATGACCCATTTAATCGT
>JBBSCL010000786.1:0-1669 GCA_038250345.1 Leptolyngbyales cyanobacterium | reverse complement strand
GCTTATTTGATGCGATCGCCGAACTTCATAGACACTCATGTTTACCAGTAGAGCTGGGGCACTCACGTAAAGTCCGCCTATTTAAGGCTCCAGCCAAAATGCTTTAGCCAAATCGGTAGCCAAATCCTCGAACGGTGACTAAATACTCTGGATTGCTGGGATCACGCTCTAGTTTTTCACGCAGCCAGCGAATATGGACATCCACGGTTTTGCTGTCGCCAATGAAGTCAGGACCCCAAATGCGTTCTAGCAGTTGCTCCCGCGACCAGACCCGGCGGGTATAAGTCATAAACAATTCTAAAATTTTGAATTCCTTAGGAGAGAAATTCACCTCTTCGCCTCTCACCATGACGCGGCATTCTTGGGGATACAGAATAATCTCGTCAAATTTAAGCAAGGGTTGCTCTGGTTCTGCTTGAAAGTGATAGTGACGGCGCAGCAACGCTCGACAGCGAGCAATCAACTCTCGCATCCCGAAAGGTTTTGTCAAATAATCATCTGCGCCCACTTCTAAGCCAACCACGCGATCGGTTTCACCACCTTTCGCACTCAGCATTAAGATAGGCACATTGTTGCCTTCGCGGCGCACCACGCGACACAAATCTAGCCCGTTGACGTAGGGCAACATTAAATCGAGGATAATCACATCGAATTCAGAATTGGGTTGAGTCGGGGCAAAAACCTTGCCGGAACGCAGGTCGATCCCCTCTTCTGTTTGATGCAATAAATCAAGCGCAGCGCGCCCGTCTTCTGCTGCAACCACGTCGTATCCTTCTTCTGTTAAGGCGAGGGTAATTGTTTCACGAATCAGTTCTTCGTCCTCAACCACTAAAATTCGCCCCATGCGAAGTCCGTTTTGAGCTTTGGTTTGAGCTTTGGTTTGATCAGCAGTCAACGTCAGCGACATGATGGTGCTAGCTCCTATTTATCCAAGAAAATTCTACCACTGTCAGAAGTTTTAGTAAGCTCTGATACTTTTTTAATCGGTGAGTCATACTCTAAAAATAAGCTAATTTATCGGCGATCGCGCAACCGCCAAGTCACGAAAAAATGACTTATGAGGAAATGTGTCTTGGGCTTTTTGAGAGCTAATCTGGATGGAGGATAAGTAGCAGGCACTATATTTGTGACCCTGCACAAAGGCTAACGCATCTAGCTTTCTGTTTGCCTGACCTGCAACGAAGACCACTCATGCAATAACGCCCTTTTGTGAGGCAAGGAACCATTATCATGCCCTGGTTTGTGAAGATTGAGGAAGGGATTGTTGATCAGCCAATTTTTGACCAATATGTTCCGGCACATAAAGAATTTGTGCAAAGGCTGATTGCTAAGGGGCATCAGGCGAAAACTGGCTATTGGGGCTGTCGGGGTGGGGGAATGTTGCTGTTTCAGGCATCTTGCATGGATGAGGCGCAGGCGATCGTCATGCAAGATCCTTTAGTTGCGAATGAGTGCGTTCACTACAAGCTCTATGAATGGCGCGTTGTGGTTGAGTAACAGTAGAAATTTAAGGCGTGATGCTACGAAACATTTTCTGGAAGCGGAATGAATTCTATTTCTTGGGGCACTTTGGCAAATCGATCTGCCTGCCAATCTTGCTTTGCTTGTTCAATGCGCTCTGGTCGGCTCGAAACAAAGTTCCACCATTTATAGCGATCGCCCAAAGGTT
>JBBSCL010000785.1:0-1677 GCA_038250345.1 Leptolyngbyales cyanobacterium | reverse complement strand
CTTAGGCGTACTGTATTGGTCAATCAAATCTTATTTGCCGCTACCAGAGGATTGGTTTCGCATCAGCTTGAAAGGGAACTGGTTTTGGTGGGGGTTGGGCGGCTATTTTGCAGCACTGCCGCTGGTGGTGGTGGTGTCGTTGGTGAACCAAAAAATCTGGCAGGGTCGCGGGGGAAGCAATCCCATTTTGCCGATCGCCCTCGAAGGAAAAAATAGCTTTGCCTTGGCGATCTTTTTTGTCACCGCCGCGATCGCCGCTCCGTTTTTTGAGGAAATTTTGTTTCGGGGCTTTTTGCTACCGTCCTTAACCCGCTACTTTCCAGTTTGGGGCGCAATCATTCTCAGCAGTTTTCTGTTTGCTATTGCCCACCTCAGCCTTTCGGAAGTGTTGCCCCTGATGACTTTAGGCATGGTGTTGGGCTTTGTTTATTCGCGATCGCGCAACTTGCTTTCATCCATGCTGCTTCATAGTTTATGGAATAGCGGCACCTTACTCAGCCTATTTGTCCTCGGATCAGGTCAAGGATGATTACGCATCCTACTCGCTCTTAGCTCCAATCATCTCGCTTAGAGGTTTGCCCCCGATATACTTGGGCGATCGCGTGGATCTGACGAGTTTTTTCAAACAGAGTGGCTTCTGTCAGATTCCATTGATTCAGCACCTTATCTAGATCGGCTTGAATATCTCTGGCACCCGGAAAGCCTTGATAGCGAATGCGGAGACGTGCCAGTTCGACCAAGTTATGATCGGTAGGGTCACTTGCCGCCAAGAGAGTATCAACGGTTTGGCGATCGAGCCTCCATTGCGGATGCTGTTGGTCTTTAAATTCGGTTGGTTGACTCATCAAGTTCATCGTTCCTGCATAAAGTTTTATTGTGAAATGGACAAGGATAGGGGCGATCGCCAATAACAATGTATGTTGTCCTAGCTTCCGCAAAGTACAATCCTGATGACACTAAAATTACATATCTAGCAAACAAAGGATCTATAAAAGCAGATTTTATAGTGACGAACTTGTAGTTGTAATCCACTTGTTGCAGTAGACTGACTACAGAAAATTGTGGATGTCTCGATTTTTGGCGATTTAGACTTAGGAGTGATGCAAGGCGGATGGCAACAGCACTGAGATCTCAACGACCGACCCCACGCGATTCCCGTAGCGATCGCTTTACCAATCGCCAAGCCCCACGGCGTAACCCTCCTCTTCAACCCATTCAGGTTGCTACCTCAGTGGGCAACAGCCAATCCTTTCAATCTCCTCTAGCAGCCGTTCCTGCTGCACCCGCCCAATCAGCAATCCGCAAACTTCCCACTGCTCGCCCTGTGCCAAACTGGTTGCGTTTGCTAATTCAAGCTCAGCGTGGCTCGTTAATAGTCACTTTTGCGTTAGTAATAGCTACCTTGATAGTGTACGGCGGCACCGTTTATATGCAGCAGCTTTGGAGTAAAGAATATCGTAAGCTCAAAACCATGCAGCGTAGTGAACGCCAAATGTTAGCGGCAAGCGAGGTGTTAAAAAATCAAATTATTCAGCAGGCAGAAAGCCCTAATTCGGGGTTAGTTGCCAAATCTCCGCAACACACCTTGATTTTAGAGTCGGCTCCAATTCGCACAGTAAAGCCAGCACTCATTCCAGTCGTGATCAAGGCTGACACATCAGCAAATGTACCGCCCTT
>JBBSCL010000784.1:0-1692 GCA_038250345.1 Leptolyngbyales cyanobacterium | reverse complement strand
CAAATCTCGTCCGGCGGCTTCCACACCAAACTTAAGGCTTTCTTGATCTACCGGATTGACGATTCGCATAATGAATTGGCTCATGCATTGAGACAGCACATCAGAGTCGATTTTGCCGGGTCGCTGCGTGATCAAGCCCATGCCCAAGCCAAACTTGCGTCCCTCACTCAGGATGGTTCTCAGCACCGCTTTGCAGCGCGACGGCTCGTGGGCAGGGGCAAAGCGGTGAGCCTCCTCCACAATGATAAAAACGGGATAGGGCAGATAGTTTTCGTCGTCGGCAGTGATCAGTTCTTTTTGGGTGTTCATCCGTGCCTGATTTGCCTGCCGCAGCACCGCCGCACAAATTACCTGCTGTTCTTCCTGGCTGATTTCGTTCATTTGCAGCACGGTTGCCTGACCGGGTTCAAATAAATCCTTGGGGGCAAGGTGTTGAAACGGGTGGAAGTAGGGCGATCGCGCCAATCGTTCTAGCTTCCATTCCAAGGCTGGAGCCGAGGAACCAGGTTTTTCGTTGCCCTCGTCGTCTACTTGAGTATCGGCTTCGTATACCGCCGCAATCAAATCCTGTACATCCCAGCGATAGTCACCTTTGCGATGCTTTTTGACGATCGCGTAGGCTTTGTTGAGAATGGACTGTTGGCGATCGCTCATCTCCGGCAATAGCGTCAGAATATCGGCATAATCCAACGACGACGTGCGAATCCGAATATCATCGGGGGTCAGCACCTTCACCTTGGGCGAGTAGCCGTCATCCCCCTGAAACGCTGGATGCCCCTGCATTTCAGACAAGGTGCTATATTCCCCGTGGGGGTCAAAAATTAGCACCGCCGCCCGATTATGGGGCAAGAGCAACTCTTCAATCAAAACCCCAGCCGTGTAAGATTTACCGGAACCCGTGCCTGCAAGGATGGTCATGTGGGTACTCACCAGTTCCTTAACATCCAGGGCAATGGGAACCGCGCCCACTTCTCGCAGCAGCAAACCGCCAATGAACGCTGAGCCGATCGCCCCCGGTTGCCTTTTATTCAACACCCGTTGCAGCATGGCATCATCTGCTAGATAGACCTTTGCGCCTGGATTAGGGGTGCGACGCGGGTTCATAAAACCCAAGCGATCGTCAAAATAGCCAATTACATCGACAGTTACTTCGTAGATTTCGGGATTCGTGTCGGTGAAGCCAATCAGCGCTGCTACGGCTTCAGGGCTGACTTCCGTATCGGCAAAGATGCGATCGGGCAGGTGATCAATTAATCTACGTGCCGACAGCTTGCCCAAAATCTGCCGCATTTCGCCGCCCGTGTCGGTTTCCTGCACTTCGTAGTAAACAAACTCACCGATTTTCACATAGCGATTATCCGCTGTGATGAAGACATACTGGTTGCCGTTTTCGCCGGGACCTTTGACGGTGCCAATCACAATAGCGGTGCTGGAAAGTGAATTCAATGGAGAGCGAGGAAGTTGCATAAATAGCGAGCTTTCTGAGGCAACGGCTTTCCTATTGGTTATAGCCGAAACTGAGAAGGAATCGAGCAATCGTACTAGAAATGTTTCTCTGATTGCAGGTTATCCAATTGGGGTTGGAGATCAAATTTGATGGGGCGATCGCTATATGACTTAAGTGATCTGCGAGGTTAAAGCTGACTTGGCGTTTTCCTTATAGATGTTGAAAAGTCACAACGGGCGATCGCT
>JBBSCL010000783.1:0-1720 GCA_038250345.1 Leptolyngbyales cyanobacterium | reverse complement strand
GTGGATCGGGTCGTGCCGCTGGAGGTGTGGGCAACCCCAATTTTTGACGATCGCGGACAGGTTGAATATGCGATCGCCGCTTTTCAAGACATCACAGAACGCCGCCGCAGCGAAGCAGGACGACACCAAATCGAGCAGGCGCTATCTACCAGCGAAAACCGCTATCGACAGGTGGTGCAAACGCAAAGCGACTTTATTTTGCGATCTTTACCTGACACCACTATTACTTTTGCCAACGATGCCATGTGCCGCGCCTTGGGGCAATCATTAGAGCAGGTCACAGGGCAAAAATGGTGTAATTTCGCCGATGCCGACGACTTGCCCACTATCATCCAAAAAGTTGCTGCCCTTAGCCCCGACAATCCCAGTTTTGTTGGAGAAAATCGCGATCGCCGCGCTGATGATCAAGCGGGCTGGACGCAATGGCTCAACCAGGGAATTTTTGATGCCCAGGGTCACCTTGTTGAGTTGCAGTCGGTGGGTCGAGATATCACCGCACTCAAGCAAGCCGAAGCAGCGCTACGGAAGAGCGAGGAGCGCTATCGTCAGGTGGTTGAAACCATGCTGGAAGGAATTTGGATTATTGATGTTGCCAACCGCACCACTTATGCAAATCCTCGCATGGCAGAAATGCTGGGCTATACAGCGAATGAAATGATGGGGAAGGATCTATTCCACTTCATGGATGCTGGCGGACAAGCGATCGCCAACCAAAACCTGGAACGTGGCAAACAAGGCATCAAAGAACAGCATGACTTTCGGTTTAAGACGAAAGCAGGACAAGATCTGTGGGCGTTGATCTCAACAAATCCTCTCCATGACGATGCCGGAAACTATAGTGGGGCGCTAGCGACGTTTACCGACATTACCCAGCGTAAACAAGCAGAAGCCTTATTGCAGCAACGCGAACAGGCGCTGCGTCAGCGGGTAGACCAAGAGCAAGCATTGAGCCGAGTGATAAAAGCAATCCGCCAGTCTTTAGAGTTGAACGCCATTTTTGCCACTGCAACGGTTGAAGTTGCCCAACTGCTGCAAGTCGATCGCTCTGCTGTCGTTCAATATCTCCCAGAGCGCCAGTGTTGGGAACATATTGCTGAACATCGGCACAACCCGGCGCTGCCCAACATGGCGGGAACTGAAATTGCCGATCAGGGTAACCCGATCGCCGCTCAACTAAAACAATTTAAAGTCGTCCGGATTGACGACTCAAATGCCCTCGAAGATGAAACCAACCAAAAAATTGCCCAGATTTTTCCAGGATCGTGGTTATTGGTGCCCTTAATTGTGGATCAATCGCTATGGGGTAGTTTCAGTCTATTTCGAGCCAAACAAATTTCCCCCTGGACTGAGGAACAAGTGGGCTTGGTGCAAACCATTGCCGACCAACTGGCGATCTCCATCCAGCAAGCACAGGCATTTGAACGCGCTCAAACCGAATTAGCAGAACGGCAGCAGGCAGAAACTCACCTCAGAGCCGCCCTCGCCGAAAAAGAGGTGCTGCTCAAAGAAATTCACCATCGGGTGAAAAACAACCTCCAGATTGTGTCTGGATTGCTGCAACTGCAAGCCCATAACCTGCAAGACTCTCCCGCCGTCCACGCGCTGAGAGAAAGCCAAAGTCGGGTTGAATCTATGGCTTTGATCCATAAAAAGCTATATATTTCATCAGACCTGGAACAAATTGATGCGGCTGACTATATTCAAAGCTTAGCCACAAGCC
>JBBSCL010000782.1:0-1721 GCA_038250345.1 Leptolyngbyales cyanobacterium | reverse complement strand
TGAAAACGTTGCCCATCTGATTTGCGAATTGCCTCATCTCCAGCAAAATATCCTGCTGTAAGCTCTCGAATATCATCCCAAACATCGGTTAAATAAATACCATTCTCTCGTTCATGTTTATATCCTGGCAGCAAGGGTGGATTTATTCGTAGACGATGAAAGACTCTAGGCTTTTTTCCTTTTGTCGCAAATGCAAGAATTTGGTGCTGTTTTCCATAACGATAGCTGGAGGGAACTGCTGATGTCTTCTTCTTCCAAATGATTAAATTTTGAAATGTCCAACCTGACTCACGCAAGGTTTTTAAAACTTGTTCTACATTCTTCTCCCGTTGCATGAAATAAATTGCTCCACCCTCAGAAGTGATGGACAGCACATTTTCACAGACAAGTTTCATCATCTGCCAGTAATCTTCATTGGGTAAGCTGTCTTTGTGCAACGCATACTTTTTGTTTTGATTAAACGGTGGATCAAGAAACGTTAAGTCAACTGGGGAACCCAGCATTTCATGATTCATTGCCTTTGTTGTATCGGCTTGAATTAGATTATAAGTTACTGGGATATTTGTCATGCTTATACGAATTTATCTCGGAACGGGAACTTGGCTGAGTAGGGACACGATCGCGCTATCCACTTGCACCCCATCTAACTGAGCTTCGGGGCGTAAAATCAAACGATGACGCAGCAGGGGAGCCGCGATCGCTTTGATATCATCAGGAGTCACAAAGTCGCGATGGTTTAGCCATGCTTGGGCTTTGCTTGCCTGCAACCATGCCACCGCTGCACGAGGAGAAGCACCTAAAGATAAGTCGGGATGTTGGCGCGATCGCTGCACTAAGGCAAGTAAATAATCCACCAGCGCATCGGTCAGCTTCACATCCCGTAGAGATCTTCGGGCAGCCAAAATGTGATTGGCAGACAAGATAGGCTTCAGTGCTGCCAAATCTTGGCGCTTCGTTTGCAGCCCCGTCTGACTGTTGATCAGCATTTGCCGTTCTGCTTTCGTATCGGGATAATCCACCACTAGCTTGAACAGGAAGCGATCGAGTTGAGCTTCGGGCAAGGGATAGGTGCCTTCAAATTCCAGAGAGTTTTGCGTGGCAATCACCCAGAATAGGTCTGGCAAGAGCAAGCTTTGCCCATCTAAAGTCACCTGCTGTTCTTCCATTGCCTCCAGTAAAGCAGACTGGGTTTTTGGCGGGGTGCGGTTAATTTCGTCTGCCAGCAGCACTTGGGTAAACACCGGACCTTTTTGCAGCGTGAAACTGCGAGTATTCAAGTCAAAAATATTGGTGCCTAAGATATCCGAGGGCAAAACATCGGGGGTAAGCTGAATCCGGCGAAACTCCGCCTGAATCAGTTGAGCGATCGCCTTCACCATCAACGTTTTTCCCGTTCCTGGCACCCCTTCCAAAATTACATGACCTCCTGCCAACAGCGCCACCATTAGCTGCTGCACCAAGGAAGATTGCCCCACCACAATTTGGCTCAGGGCTTCAGAGAGGCGATCGAAGTCAGCGTTTAGATCAGGCATAAGAAAACTAGCGAATGGGGAGTGTAGAATGACGAACTCAAAACTCCCACTTCCTAAAGCATAAGTAGGCGGCTTGAATTAAATAGTAAGATCCACAATACTGAAAGCCCTATTTGTCCTGAAAGCGTCTTCAGTTTAATTGCGGCTTCCTACTTAGGAGAAACTGAACCTCTAACTAGCAGGTATTGA
>JBBSCL010000781.1:0-1730 GCA_038250345.1 Leptolyngbyales cyanobacterium | reverse complement strand
TTAAAAGAGTCAGATGCCTATCCCGCCATGCCCGAAGACGGGTACGGTTGGGAGAAACTATTTAGTGAGCGGATGTGCCGCCACTATACCGAAGACTTTGGACTCATCAGTCGCATTGTCCGCTATCACAACGTTTATGGACCCCACGGCACTTACGACGGCGGTCGTGAAAAGGCTCCTGCTGCGATTTGCCGCAAGGTCATCCAAGCAAAATTAGCTGGAACGCGTGAAATTGAAATTTGGGGTGACGGCAACCAAACTCGTAGTTTCATGTACATTGACGACTGTGTGAAAGGGACGCTAGATATAATGGCAAGCGCGATCGCCGAGCCGCTTAATTTAGGCAGTAGCCAATTGGTCACAATCAATCAACTGGTTGACATTGTGGAAGACATCGCTCAAATCAAGTTGAAGCGTCGCTATAACCTTGCCGCACCGAAAGGCGTAAATGGTCGCAACAGCGACAACACTTTGATTCAAGAACTGCTAGGTTGGCAGCCTGATATCCGACTGGAAGCGGGGATGGAGAAAACCTTCGGCTGGATTTATGACCAAATGACGAAAAAGCAAGTTCTTGTCAGCACCGTATGAGCGATTCGCCCCCTATTGTTTCTGTAATCATGCCCTGTTTTAACCAGGGTCAATTCATTGAGGAAGCAGTAGAGAGCGTTATTGCCCAGACTTTTACTCCTGTTGAAATTATCATCATCAATGATGGTTCAACTGATATAGAGACTGTTCGGCTTCTCAATCACTATCAGAAGCCGAACGTTTCTGTGATTCATACCGCCAATCAGGGTCCCTCTGCGGCGCGGAATGTCGGCATTCACCAGGCAAAAGGACAATATATTTTGCCAGTCGATGCAGACGATCGCATTGCTGCTACCTATATCGAAAAAGCCGTTCCCATTTTAGAATCGCAGCCAGAGGTAGGGATTGTGTACGCTCAAGCGGAACTGTTTGGTGCAAAAACTGGCAGTTTTGATTTGCCTCCTTACCAATTTCCTGACATTTTGTTAGGGAATATGATTTTCAACTCCAGCCTCTATCGCAAAGCCGACTGGGAAAAAGCGGGTGGATACAACGAGAACATGGTGTTGGGCTGGGAAGATTACGACTTTTGGCTATCCATTCTTGAATTGGGCAAAGATGTGTCTCAGATTCCCGAAGTGCTTTATTACCATCGAGAAGTGGCAAACTCTCGAAGTGAGCAGATGACTCAAGAACATTGGGTTAAAAGTTATGCTCAAATTTTTAAAAACCACTCTCAACTTTACTCTGACCATATTGATATTTTATTTAAGCAACTGATTGAATTAAGAGAGGACGTTCATCAGACTCACAGCCGATTGCACATAACCCAAAGTCGATTGAACACAATTGTTTCAACAGTGCAAAGCAGCAAAACTTGGAAAGCTAGAAAGCGTTGGCTTAAGCTAAAGCAGCGGCTCGGAATGACGGTGGATGTGGGGGACTCCCTGCTCTCTTAGCCACATCGGATTTTTTGGTAACTTTTTGGTTTATGCATGGGATTTAGAACTGTGCCTTCCGCAATTGTGAGAAAGTTCGGCAAGCTTTATCAAGCTTGGCAAGAGCGTGGAACTCGTGGGTTCCTTCGATTTTTGTTTGACCGCACGATCGCCCGCTTTCACAAACGGCTCAATTATCAGCAGTGGATGGCGCATCAAAAGCTGACCGCAACGGATCGGTTGAATGCCGATCGCGAAATG
>JBBSCL010000780.1:0-1732 GCA_038250345.1 Leptolyngbyales cyanobacterium | reverse complement strand
CAGCCGCCGCGATCGTCGGGATCTCATCGGTGGGCGCGATGTTGAATGCGATAATAACCGCTCCAATTAAAGTACTGCCAATATCAGAAAACGTTGCGTTAAAAGTCGCTTGATTAGACTCAGAATCATTATTTTTTTGCGCTTCATCCTCTTGACCAGATAAAAACTGATTTGCTAGCGCCACTCCCAAGGTGAAAGGTGTGCTGACATAAATCAACTTGCCGATCGCTTCATTCAGTGGAGTTTGTACCGTAATCTCTTGGATTAATATCAGCATTAAGCCAGCACACACTAGCCCGATCGCCATTGCCTCTACACTATCGATCGCCGCATCGATCGCATAAATATCACTCGTTTGGCGAAATCCAGCGGTGCGGTTCAGCATAAAGACAATCACAAAGGTCAACAGCAGCGCCATTGGTAATCGAACCATGTGGGCTGAAGAGCCAATCCACCAGACTTCCATCGTGTAGAGCAAGGGAATGCCAAACAAAAATCCGCCTGATGCCCCCCGAATTATGTCGTTGAGTTCATTTCTCCACTGTTGGCGATGTTCACTGGTTAATTCCATGTTTGACTATGCACACTTTTTCACTAAGCAGTCATTGATGATTTTAAGCATAGGATGAAGCGATCGCATACTTCCTCTCAAAGATAGAAAACTTTCTATGAGCAAATTTGAGAAAACCGAAAAACAGAAGATGTTGGCAGGAGAGCTATATCTGGCGACCGATCCAGAACTAGCAGCAGAGAACAAACGCGCTAGCCAGTTTCTTCGCCAATATGCTCAAACCACGCCAGAAGAACCAGAACTCCGTGAGCAAATTTTGAGAGATCTGTTTGGCAGGGTGGGCGAGACTGCAAACATTGTGCCGCCGTTTCACTGCGATTATGGCAGCAATATTTTCATTGGCGATCGCTTTTATATGAACTACGGCGGCATAATTCTCGATTGCAACACGGTGCATATTGGCAATGATGTCCTCTGCGCTCCCTACGTGCAAATCTACACGGCATATCACCCTACTGATCCCGCCATCCGCCTCACCGGAGGAGAGCTTGCCGCCCCAATCACTATTGGCAACACCGTTTGGATTGGCGGCGGGGCGATCATCTGTCCCGGAGTCACCATTGGCGACAACACGACGATCGGCGCGGGGAGTGTGGTCACGCAGGATATTCCAGCCAACGTGATCGCGGTGGGAAATCCCTGTCGAGTGATTAAAACACTGGAAAAGTGATGAGTGCGGAGTAGAAAGTTTTTTGGATCTTCCCTCTTCCCTCTTCCCTCTCACCTCTCGCTACAATTCCGTGTATTCTGGGTTAGGAACTTTTGCAAAACAAATGGGAACGATCCGTGCTTGACCTAAGGCAAATCCGAGAAAATCCAGAACGGGTGCAAGAAAAGCTAAACCAACGCAGCGGTAGCTATGATGTGCAGCCGATTTTGGAGCGCGATCGCCAGCAAAAAGATCTAGAAAAAACCCGTTCCCAACTGCAAGCTCGCAGCAACGAAATCGGCAAACTGGTCGGGCAAAAGTTGAAAGCGGGCACCAAACCCGAAGATGCGGAAGTGCTTGCTTTGAAAAACGAAGGCAACCAGATTAAGGCGCAACTCAGCGAACTGGAGCCTCAGGAAAAAGAGTTGAAAGCCCAAATTGAAGCGTTGCTGCTGGCTTTGCCCAATTTGCCCAGTGATACTACGCCCGTGGGCAAAGATGAAACCGAAAAT
>JBBSCL010000779.1:0-1773 GCA_038250345.1 Leptolyngbyales cyanobacterium | reverse complement strand
CTGGAGAGTTTTGACAACAGCATTTCGGTGTCGCCGTCACCATGGGATAGTTTGTCCGAAATGGCTTCATACTGCTTCACCAGTGCCAGTTGTTCGCCGCTATCCGCAAACACTTGCTCTAAGACGGTGAGGCTGTCATCCAAGTCGGGCTGCTGTGGCAGGTAAATAATTTTGGCGCTGGAGTTGACCCACAGTTCTCCGCCGTCGATCGGCTCCAATCCAGCAATCATCTTCAGCAAGGTCGATTTGCCGGAACCGTTGGTGCCAATCAGCCCGACCTTATCGCCCTCATCCAGGCTGAAGCTGGCATCCCGCAGAATTTCTTTAATGCCAAAGTCTTTTTTGAGTGATCGCAGCGAAAAGAGAGCCATAAATCATGCCGTGTCTGTCAGCTTTAGTGTAACGGAATTGTTAAACACGCTGACGATGATAATTTTTTGGTGGCTGCTTAGCGATCGTCTTCGTCGCGATCGAGGTCATCTTCCTCTGGCTTACTCATTTCCTCTTTGAAGCCCCGCAGGGTTTTGCCAATGGTGCCGCCGAGTTCGGGGATTTTTTTAGGACCAAAAATCAGGACTGTTACAATACCAATAATAATGACTTCAGGCCATCCCAAACCAAACATAAGCTGTCTCCAAAGGGGTTTCAATGCCCTCACCCTAGCCCTTTCCCAGCGGGAGAGGGAACAAGATTAGGCTTCCTCTCCTTGTAGGAGAGGGGTTGGGGGTGAGGGCAGTATATGCGTACAAAACATAGGTTACAGCGTACAGGCAAATTGACCAGTGTGTCAGAAACAGCGTCAGAATTAGTACCTCAGACGCTTTATTAAGAGTTTCTGGTTTGATAAGCAAGTTAGCGATCGCAGCCATCTTTTAGCATCCGCAGTTCTTTAAGAAAACTACGGATGTTAAAAAGCAGAAAGTCTCAACCCTAAAACTGCTCTACCTAAAATTGCTCTAAAAATCGCGAATCGCTGGTGTAGAAGCGGCGAATGTCATCAATCTGATATAAAACAGCCGCTAACCGTTCTACGCCCATACCACCGGCAAAGCCTGTGTAAACTTCAGGATCGTATCCGACTGCTTTCAACACATTAGGATCGACCATACCGCAACCCATAATCTCTAGCCAGCGACCTTTCCACTCCATATCCACTTCAGCGGATGGTTCGGTAAACGGAAAGAAACTGGGACGCATTCGGATGGCGACTTCGCCAAAAAGCTGCTCCAAAAATAGGCGGACGGTGCCCTTCATATCGCTAAAGGTTAACCCTTCATCGATCGCCAAAAATTCGATCTGGTGAAACACTGCGGTGTGGGTCGCATCTACTGTATCTCGACGGTAGCAGCGCCCTGGAATGATGATCCGAATCGGCGGCTCATTTTCCTCCATGTAGCGAATCTGCACAGACGAGGTGTGAGTTCGCAAAATGTTGCCATCGGGGAGGAAGAGCGTATCTTGCATATCCCGTGCTGGGTGATCGGGCAAGAAATTGAGCGCTTCAAAGTTGTAGTGATCCGTTTCCATTTCTGGACCTTCTGCCACGGTGTAGCCCAAACCCACAAAAATATCATTCACCCGATCCATGATCGTATTAAGTGGGTGAATTCGTCCTTGAGAACGATAGACTCCCGGCATGGTCACATCTAAGGTTTCTGTTTCTAACTGTGCCTGGAGTTTGGCTTGCTGCAAAACCGTGCGGCGCTGATCCAATTCTGCCTGAATCGCTTCTTTTACTTCATTGGCACGGGCACCAATGCGGGGGCGATCGCT
>JBBSCL010000778.1:0-1780 GCA_038250345.1 Leptolyngbyales cyanobacterium | reverse complement strand
TTGATGTAATCAAACTCCATGCCTAGAGCAGGCAATGCTTCAATGGATGCAACAATAAACTCTGCATTTTCAAATCCATAGAACTGAAGTCGTTGCCTTGCCAGGTCAACTGCTTCTTTAGATAAATCAATGCCAACAATTTTGGCTCCGGGGTTTGCCGTTGCCAATACTAAGGATTTAAAGCCTGTGCCACATCCAGCATCCAAAATAACTTTACCGTCCGTAGAAATTAAGCTTTGGTTACGGAGGTAATAGGGTGTAACTAAATTATGTGCATACAGTAAATCATGAGAATCTTTAGGGTTTTGCTCAAGCGGTGTGCTGGGGTAGGGTGCGCTATCAAATTGTTGGCGAATTTTCTCAAATAATTCGGCTGATTGCTCGTCCATGGGTGGTTTTCCTAAAAACAGCGGGTGAAAGGGAGGCGTTGCTAAATTTTGGTATGAATTCGCCCCCTAGCCCCCAATTCTGGGGGAACCAAACCATCAAAGTCCCCCAAAATTGGGGGATTTAGGGGGCTGGCAAGATTATAATCACTCAACAATTCATACTTTCATTCAGCAACGCCAACCTTAAATATTGGTGAGATTTGCGTAAGACTTAAATCGTTTAGAAATTCCAATTTCTGTCACCATATCCTATGAGCGTTGAAATGTAGCCATTGAAATATAGACAGATGATTTCAGGTATCTATACCGTTGAAGAACTTCAGCAAGAAATTGCAGCCGACCCGCAGCGCTGGCGATCGCTGGTGCTGACCAATGGCTGCTTTGATCTGCTGCACGCGGGACATGTGCGCTATTTGCAGGCTGCTAAACTGCTGGGGCGATCGCTGGTGGTTGGCTTAAACAGCGATACATCCGTGCGAGGGATTAAACCCCAGGAACCCGGATCGCCTCCACGACCGATCATCCCAGAACTGCAACGGGCAGAAGTTTTAGCCGCTCTCAAGCCAGTGGATGGAGTGGTGATTTTTTCGGAGCCGACTGCCACCCAACTGATTGAAGCCTTACAGCCAGATATTTATGTGAAGGGAGGAGATTATCAAATTGCGACCTTGCCAGAAGCAGCAACCGTTTTCGCCTATGGAGGACGGATTGAGCTAGTGCAAATTGAGGTGCCAAGCTCCACTTCTGCGATTATTCGCCAAATTCTTAGCGCGGTTACTTGAGTATTCAGAGGATGTCTGAGAAGTATCAATCGCCTTGCGTAGGGGCGAAGCATTCGGCAGATAATCTCTCGAAAATCCCGAAAAATCGTTGCCCGAATGCTTCGCCCTTACAGGTTTTGGGTGCAACTACACCTTTTAAGACATCCACCCAATTACTCGATCATTCAATTCAAAAAATCATTGTCACGAGATAGCATGGAGTTTGGCTTAAGATTTTAGAGTCTTGCCACTTTAATTTCAAACGCGATTTTTTCCTGTTTTCGCTAGAAGCTGCTTGAAATGACCCTTGCAATGAATAGTTTTTCAAC
Organism: Leptolyngbyales cyanobacterium; assembly: GCA_038250345.1. GTDB lineage: Bacteria > Cyanobacteriota > Cyanobacteriia > Leptolyngbyales > Leptolyngbyaceae > ULC077BIN1. The sequence goes on along the minus strand of JBBSCL010000778.1, from coordinate 301 downwards.
TAATCCTGTGACTCCTTCCATTCCAACATCACCTGATACTTCAGAGCTTTTATCAACCTTAAGAACGGCTCCAGAAAAAGCTCAACTGTCCCAAATTCAAGAGTTAGAGCAGCTAGGAGAAACAGGACGAGCAGTACTGATGGAATTTTTGTTTGAGCAGCGAGAAGGGTTGATCACGGGTACAGCGCCCAATTTGGCAGCAGGTCAGGCATATCAGGTTTTGTATCGAGCAGAGTCTCCTGCCTGTACGGATTTTTTGCAGACTCATTTTCCTGAAGGGGTGGTGCCACTGCGATCGCAC
>JBBSCL010000777.1:0-1799 GCA_038250345.1 Leptolyngbyales cyanobacterium | reverse complement strand
TTTTCGCGATCGCCTGCCATTGCCATTGCGGTCACCAGGACAACGGGAAGATCCTGTAGGTCGGGTTCATTCCGCAACTGCTTCAGCAAATCTAGCCCAGAGAGCGTTTGAGATAATTGCACATCCATCAAGATCAAATTAGGGCTAGAGGATCGCACTTGCATAAGAAAATCTTCACCATTGCAAAGCGCTTCCACCTGATAGCCGATCGCTTTTAGGTAATCTTGCAGCAATGTGGCGCTGACCAGATCATCTTCAACCAGCAAAATCTTTCTAGGTGACTGTTGAGGTTGAGCGCTTTGGGGATTGGCGGAAAAAGGCTGCGATCGCGTAGGGGATTCCATAGCCACATCCGGCAAAAACAGGGTAAATTCGCTGCCTGTTCCCAGCACCGACGACACCGTGATATCGCCGCCGTGCAGCCGTGCCAACTTGCGCGTGAGTGCCAGTCCTAACCCGGTTCCAGGGTAGCGTCGGGTCAGTTGACCGTCGAGTTGACTAAACGGCTGAAACAGGAGATTTAGCTTGTCGGCAGGAATGCCAATGCCCGTATCGGCAACGGCAAATGAAATTCCCTGCGGCTCTTTACGAACCGTTAAAAAAACGGTTCCAGCGGGAGTAAACTTGACTGCGTTGGATAATAGGTTGAGCAACATTTGCTTGAGTCGCCGCTCATCGGCAGTGCAAAATTTAGCGTCAGCATCCAATCGGCTAATTAACTCTAATCCTTGTAGGGTTGCTTGTTCTCGCATCATTGCAAGGCAGTAGTTACAGAGATCATGAGCCGCTACAACAGTTGGCACTAGCGTTTCTCGTCCGGCTTCAACCTTTGCCAAATCTAGAATGTCATTGATTAACATCAGCAAATGTTCGCCGCTACTGTGAATGTGGTTGATATATTCAAGCTGTTTGGCGCTGAGGCTGCCGAAAATTTCTCGCTGCAACACTTGAGATAAGCCCAACACTGCATTGAGTGGAGTGCGGAGTTCGTGACTCATGGTTGTCAAAAATTCGGTTTTAGCGCGATTTGCCGCCTCGGAAATTAGCTTTTCTTGTTCTAGTTCTTGAGTCCGCTGTTGAACGAGTTGCTCTAGATATTCATAGCTTTGAGCGTTGTAGAGGGCGATCGCAGTTTGGGCGGCAATGCGTTGCAAAAACTGCACTTCCTCAGCGGTAAAGGTGCGGTAGCAGGTTGTGGTGTGCAAGCTCAGCGCCCCAAACAGCTTTTCATGAATGAAGATCGGCGCACACAATACTGATAGTGTTTGCCCGTCATTGACCTGAAGTTGTCGCCCTAGTGTGGCTATCAATTGAGCCATGTCGAAGACATAGAAGGTGCGACCTTGATTAAACTCTGAGTCGGGGTCTGCTAGGTCAGTCCAGTCTGAAGCCGAAAATGTTTGGTTGATTAAAGACGGAATTGAGGGATTGGCAAGCCATTCATTACGGACACTAATCTCTTCGTTGATGGTGAACATCAATACGCGATCGACTCTAAAGCTTTCGCCCGTGCGATCGACAATTTCTTGCAAAATATGGTCAGGGTCTAGGCTGGAGTTAATTGCTTGCCCCAATTGGTTAAGCACCTGTTCTCGCTGTGCTTGGTGCTGCAACTGACTGAAGAGTTGGGCTTGCTGAATGGCGATCGCCACTTGCACCGCTAGTTTTTGCACCAAATCGATTTCAAAGGCTTGCCACTGGCGAATAGCACCACAGTGATGCACGGCTAGAACGCCCCAAAGTTGGTCACCTTGCAAAAGCGGAACGACTAGCTTAGATTTCACCTGGATCTGCTGCAT
>JBBSCL010000776.1:0-1805 GCA_038250345.1 Leptolyngbyales cyanobacterium | reverse complement strand
GGTTCTAGACTAGCTTGGGCAACCCAAGAGGCTAGCATGGCGCTGGAGGCTTCACCTTTCTTTGCGGTGATGATGTAAAGCCCGCCACTGAGCCGTCCCAAGGCTTTATCCAGGTCGTTATCCAGAGATTTCATTTGCTTGATGCTGCGATCGCGCGTCAACCATTGCCCCAAGTCTGTTCCGGCTTCTTCACACAGTTGATAGGTCGCTTCTGTGGGCGTTTCCTTGATCAAGATAGGCGGAAATGCCTCGATAACACCAATTCCTTGCAGCTTGTTCCGCAATGGATACACCGATTCGTCATCGCCACCGCCCGATTCAAATAGACCAAAAGCTTGTTTGGGGTGGGTCGCAGCCAAAATCGTGCTAAGCAACGCCTGAGTTTGTGTCGCGTAAGTTCCTGATTGCGGCGGCATTCCAATCACAATTCCGGCGGCAATATCGACCAATTCTCGCACTTCCTGCGGATCGGCTTCCAATAAATCAATTAGTTCAACTACCACGCCTGTTTTGGCAACCCCTTGGGCGATCGCATGAACCAAGCGATCGCTACAGCCGTACTCAGAGACATAGAAAAATGCGACTGTAGTGGCAGCCTTGGCTTGCGCCTGACTCCAAGTGCGGTAGCGCCCGACTAAATCCTCAACGTGGTGTTGCAGCAACGGACCATGCCCAGTCGCAATTTGGGCGATCGCTGGCAAATCCGCCATCCGCTTTAGCGCCGCCAACACGGAACGGGCATTTGGACCCATGAGGCAGTCGTAATAGGTTTTGTAGTCGGCGTTGAGTAGCGCTAAGTCTTCGTCGTAGGTTTGGTCGTCGCAGTAGTGCATCCCAAATACATCGCAGGTGAAGAGGGTCTGCGTTTTGTGATCATAGGTAAGAATGGTATCGGGCCAATGCAGGTTGGGTGCAGAGACAAATTCCAATTCGTGTCCATTGCCTAAATCCAGCCGTTCTCCGCTTTTGACCAGTTTTCGCTGGAATGGAAAATGGATTAAATCATCCAAAAACTGCATGGCAACTTTGGCACCCACGACGATGATGTTCGGGTTGAGCTGCAAGACATCTTTGACTAAGCCGCTGTGGTCAGGTTCGGTGTGGCTAATGACGAGATAATCGATGTCGGCAGGATCGATCAAGCCAGTCAGAGTATCTAAATAAAGTTGACGGAATTTTTCGTGAGAGGTGTCCACCAGTGCCACCTTTTCACCGCGAATCAAAAAAGAGTTATAAGTCGTGCCGTTTTCTAGGGCAAATTCAATATCAAACCGATCGCGATCCCAATCGAGCGATCGCAGTGCCGTCGTATCAGCGGCAATCTCAACGGTTTGCATGGTCAGCCGGGTGGATGCTTTTTCTCGAAGTGCTACCATGATCAACCTCTCTTAGTAAGTACTTAAAATAAAAAGTTGTCTATCTCTTATCTTGAATGGGGATTTGAGTTTTGTAAAATTTTGTTAGGTGAAGTGATCTATCACTCTAGCTTATCGTTTCTGGATTTTTAGCATGGCTGATTGCTGGACAGCGCTGGTGATTGGTAATTCTCGGCTGCACTGGGCAGAGTTTAGCGGCGATCGCCTACAAAAAACCTGGCATACGCCCCATGTCAACCAGAATCAAACCCAGTTGCAACACGAACTTTGGATTGCCTCCGTTGTGCCCTCTCAAAATCAGTTTTGGCAAGCCCAGCCTCATGCTCACTTTATCAGTCTAGAACAGGTGCCGATTCAAGCGATGTACTCAACCTTTGGCATCGATCGCGCCTTGGCGCTGTGGGGTGCCATCCAAACCGTGGGTAGTCC
>JBBSCL010000775.1:0-1818 GCA_038250345.1 Leptolyngbyales cyanobacterium | reverse complement strand
GCTGGGTTGGTGATAGTGCGGGTTTCGCATGAATGCCGTATCGGTGACCATAATCGCTCGGTAGCCACAATCCCAAAAGGGCGAATGATCACTCAGGCGCGTCGAGGGAATAAATTGCCCTGCTACGCCTGCGGGAAGCCATTGAGCCGGGGTTCCCACTTTGCGAATGGCATGGTGGAGATGCATCAAATCGGGAATGGTAGAGGCGTTGCCAATCAGCGCAATAAAATCGCCGCGATCGGGGTAAAACTGCTTTAATCCGGGCGGATAGCTTTGAGAATTAGGTTCTTTGCTGCAATAACCCAGCATCTCTAGAGATAGCATCAGCCGCAAGGGTTGGTCTTGCTGCCGCATCGCTTCTGCGTATTGCTGGCTGCCCACCATGCCATATTCTTCTAGGTCAAAGGCAATTAGGCGCACCGGATGACGAGCGGGAGCGGCAGAAAATAATCGTGCCAGTTCTAGGAGGGCGGCAACACCGCTGGCGTTGTCATCAGCGCCCACGGTGCCGGGAACTGCGTCGTAGTGGGCACCCATAATCATCGGCTGGTGATGGGCAAAGCTTGGCTGCGCAGGCAAATTTAAAACCAGATTGGTGTGAGTCAGTCCGCGATGGCTAAAGGTATGGTTTTCAACGGTGCCCCATTGCTGAAGCTGATCGTGAATATATTGCTGCACGTAGAAATGTCCAGCCGTTGCTAGGTAAGGATCACGCTCCCGCACAGTTTCTAGCAAGTGCGATCGCACCCGATCTTTCAGGTCATCCCTTTCCACCATGCCATTCGCCTTTAAACAAATTCACCCTGGGCAACCAAAATCACCTTGCCGCCCACGGATACATCAATCCTAACCTCTGTTTTTTCTGCCTTTAGCAAAATTAAGGAGGGTCTGCCAATTTCGTAGCCTTGCTCAACCCGTGCCTCAACCGTCGGCGTTCCCCAGTATTCGTATTGCGCTAGATACCCAGCAAAACAGCCATTGGCGCTGCCTGTTGCCGGATCTTCGGGAATGCCGAGATAGTGAGCAAACATCCGGGCGCTGAAGTGATTGGCGGGATGGCGAACCTCTGGACAAAAGGCAAAAATCATTTTGGCTTCGAGCGAATCGAGTAGGGCAGGCAGGCGATCGCTGTTCACCTGAATTCGCTGTAGCGCTGCTAAAGTTTTCAGCGGCACAATGATAAACGGTACGCCTGTTGACACCTCCTGAATCGGGAAACGTGGATCAATATCGCTGGTTTCGAGACCCAGAATAGGAGCGATCGCTCCGGGCGCAATCTTTTCACCAAAAACAGGCGAATTTTGTTTCATCCACAGCATTTCCGGCAAGCCATTTTCATAGAGAATCTGAACCGGAATTTGCCCCACCACGAGATTCAAAGTCACCTTCTCCACCGCTTGTTGAATCACCTTTTGCTGCAAAACAAATGCCGTTCCTAGAGTCGGATGTCCGGCAAACGGCAACTCCTGCACGGGCGTAAAAATTCGCACCGAATATCCTCCTGCTTCCGGCTCCAACGAGGTAATAAACGTGGTTTCCGAAAAGTTAAGTTCCTTGGCGATCTGCTGCATTTCTGCCGTGGAGCGATCGCCCGCCTGCGGAAAAACCGCCAGTTGATTCCCCGCATACTTCGTTTCTGCAAACACATCCACAATGTAAAAAGGTTGGTTCATAGGGGATACCTGTCTAGGTGTTATTTAGCCACCAGATAAAAGTTTTGCCGTTGAGACATGGGGATGTTTTGGATCTTTCACTCGTGGCGGTGTTTTCGTCTTACTTTTTCGAGGTTGTTTGAGAAAACGTTTCAGATTCACTTGT
>JBBSCL010000774.1:0-1823 GCA_038250345.1 Leptolyngbyales cyanobacterium | reverse complement strand
CCATTGCGAGACGCTCTTTTTCAGACGATTTGGGTCACCCAAGATATTCAAATTATTCAAAATACTGAGACAGACGATCGCCTACAGCTAAATACCACGCAAACTAAACAACTGCGGCAGGCTTACCACGAAGTCAACATCCAATCCAGCTTGATTGTGCCGTTGTGCTACCAGCAAGAATTAATTGCAATTTTAGCGCTGCACCAATGTGGACATCCGCGCCCCTGGCAAGATGACGAAGTGCAGCTTTTAACCATGGTGGCGGATCAGGCAGCTTTGGCACTGGCACAAGCCCGTGCCTACGAACAACTGCAAGCCCTGGCAAAACGGGAAGCACTAATCAACACCATCACCACCGCAATTCGTTCTAGCCTAGATCCTCAAGATATTTTTGCGGCTATTACCCAGCAGCTTGGGCATGTCCTGTGTGCAGATGGCTGTGCGCTGTCTTTATGGACAGAGGAAGATGAATATGTCCAGTGTGTTGGCTTGCATGATGCGGCTCACCCAGGACATTCTCTCTCTCAAAAAGAAACTCTTGTAACCGATCAGGCAACTACTATAGCGGTTAATTCAGCTTTTCAGCCTCAGCCCAATCGGCTGTTGGATTTGGAGGATGACAGCCGTCCGTTACCAAAATCTATGGTGCCAATCGATCGCAACCCGGTGTTAAAGCAACTGATGCTAACAAAGCAGCCCGTAGTGTTGAACGATCTGGAACTGTATCCCGAAATGCAGGTGGAGGAGCAAACCTTCCGCAACCCAACACGGGCGCTGCTTGTGGTGCCGTTGTTGTCGGATGGCAAGATTATTGGCAGCATTTCCCTCCGGCAAAATCATCAGCCCCGGCGCTGGAGTTTGTCTGAAATTGAGTTGACGCAGGCAGTGGCATCCCAAGCCGCGATCGCGGTGCAGCAAGCTCGTTTATATCAAAAAACTCGGCAACAGGCAGAGCAACTCTTGGCACTCGATCGCCAAAAAACCGAGTTTTTTCAAAATATTTCTCATGAATTTCGCACCCCTTTAACGCTAACAATCGGTCCGTTAGAAGGGGTCGTTGCCAAAGAGCAAGGGCTTTCCTATGACCAATCGGTGATTGCGCTACGAAACTCGCGTCGATTGTTGCGGTTGGTCAACCAGCTTTTAGATTTGCAGCGCCTAGATGCCAAACGGATGCAGCCCAGTTTTCGCCCCGCCGATCTGGTGGAATTTGTTAGCCAAACGGTGGATTCTTTTCGCGCCTATTGCGATCGCAAAGGCATTTCTCTTATCACGCGTCTTCAGCCGTGCCCAGAGGTTTATCTAGACCTAGAAAAATTTGACAAGGTGCTTTACAACCTCTTGTCCAACGCGATGAAATTCACGCCTACAGGCGGCTCCATCACCGTTCTGCTAAAACCGGCTGGCGATCACTGTTCACTTCAAGTGATTGATACCGGCATTGGCATCCGTCCCGACCAAATTCCTCATCTGTTTGAGCGGTTTCGGCAAGCAGAGGGTTCTGCTAATCGTAGCCACGAAGGCAGTGGTTTAGGCTTGGCTCTCGTTAAAGAACTGGTTGAACTTCACGGAGGGCAGATTTCGGTAGACTCGACCTATGGTGAAGGAACGACCTTCACCGTTTGGATTCAAACTGGAGTTGCTCATCTACCGCCGCAACAAGTGATTGATGTGCAAACAGAGTTGCAACCTAATCGTGCGGCTGTCGAACTAGCAGATATTGATGGAACCCAGGATACTGAAGCCCCCTCCTCTCTAGATCTGGCTGATCTTTCTCTGCCACTGATTCAAACCGCTGCAAGTGGTGTGGGGATCAATCCTGG
>JBBSCL010000773.1:0-1842 GCA_038250345.1 Leptolyngbyales cyanobacterium | reverse complement strand
GACCCTAAAAATGTGCCCTGGTCTTATCACAATGGGGGCAATTGGCCTGTGCTGCTGTGGTCGTTTGCAGCGGCGGCGGTGAAAACAGGCAGAACTGAGCTAGCATGGCGGGCACTGGAGATTGCCGAACGCCGACTCAGCGAAGATGAGTGGGCAGAATACTACGACGGCAGAAACGGTCGCTTAGTTGGCAAAGCCTCACGCAAGTTTCAAACTTGGAGCATTGCTGGCTATCTGCTTGCCCGTGAATTTCTAGAACATCCTGAACATTTAGCTCTGATTAGCTTTACCGATGATCCAGAAATGCTGGAATGGATGGGCTACGCCCGCAATGGCTACGATAGCTCAAAATGTTAGGAGTATGGCTTACTGAGTATGAACTGTGGAGTTGGAAAGTGGGGGGATTTGGGGCGATCGCAACTTGACTAGGCTAACCACCGAATCTATTTGTACAATGAGGATCAGCAATAAAAGGTAGGTCAATTGCTCCTTTTTAGGAAGCCTTGAAATGGTACAAACTCCCACTAAACCGCTTACTTTGGCAGAGTTTTTGGCTTTACCAGAGACTCGACCTGCCAGCGAGTATGTTGATCATATTTTCCGAAAACCACTGCCTCAAGGAGAACACAGCGCCCTTCAAACAGAGTTACTGCTGCCATTAACTTAGTGGTAAAACCGAATCAGATTGCAAGAGCGTTTACAGAACTGCGCTGCAATTTTGGTAGGCGCTCAACGGTTCCTGATGTTTCTGTATTTACCTGGAGTCGGATTCCTCGAAAGGAAAATGGTGGAGTAGCGAATGTTTTTGCGATCGCTCCAGATTGGACAATTGAAATCCTTTCACCGGATCAAAGCCAAACAAAAGTAGCCAAAAATATTTTGCACTGTCTAAAATATGGCACTCAATTGGGTTGGTTAATTGATTCAGTAGAGCATTCTGTGTTTATCTATTCGCCCAATCGCCCGACACTGCTCTTTGATACGCCTGAAACAAGCTTGCCAGTGCCGGACTTTGCAAAACAGTTTAATCTGACCGTTGGCGGTTTGTTTGGCTGGCTGCTGGACTAAACCGAACTGTCAAGTTTGTAAAGCGATCGCAAAGGCTGTTTGATACTCTAAAGGCTCTATCCCAAAGCGTTTGTTTTAGGTTGATCGCAGCTATGGATTTGTTTGATCAGCATCGTCAAGCACAAACAGAGGCAGAAGCGCCTTTGGCAGCACGAATGCGTCCCCGCACATTGGATGAATTTGTCGGGCAAGACGCGATCGTGGGGAAAGGACGGCTATTGCGACGGGCGATCGAGGCGGATCAGCTATCATCGCTGATCTTTTATGGACCGCCAGGAACGGGCAAGACCACTCTGGCACGAATTATTGCCAACACGACTAAGGCACATTTCATTGCGATCAATGCGGTGCTGGCGGGGGTGAAGGAGATTCGGGAGGCGATCGCCCTTGCCCAAGAAAAGCGCGGCATGTATGACCAGCGGACAATTTTATTTGTGGATGAAGTGCATCGGTTCAACAAAGCTCAGCAGGATGCCCTGTTGCCTTGGGTGGAAACGGGCACAGTGATTTTGATTGGGGCGACGACTGAGAATCCCTTTTTTGAAGTGAATAAAGCGTTGGTATCGCGATCGCGCCTTTTCCAGCTAAAGCCTTTAAGTGAAGCCGACTTGCGGCGAGTGGTGCATCAAACGTTGGTAGATCCATCACGCGGTTATGGCAAGTTAAATATTCAACTAGAAAATGAGGCACTAAATCATCTAGTAAATGTGGCAAATGGGGATGCCCGCGCCCTGCTCAATGCGCTGGAACTGGCAGTAGAAACTACACTACCGG
>JBBSCL010000772.1:0-1843 GCA_038250345.1 Leptolyngbyales cyanobacterium | reverse complement strand
CGCGATCGCGGCTCTGACTCCAGAGGAAATGCTGAATGTTTACGAGCGGGGTTGGCGCTATCGCGATACTTTGGAATCTCCAACTCCTGAGGAACTGAACTTTATTCGAGAACTAGCGGCTCAGTTTCATTCGGACATTATTCAGGATGTTTAGCAAGCCTGTCCATCAGCAGATTCTTCGGATTCTTCAGGCTCTCAACACAAATCTGCTGAGAGATTGTCAGGCTTATTTTGGTGGGGGAACGCAACTGGTTTTAGAGTTTGGGGAATATCGTCAGAGCCAGGATATTGACTTTCTCTGTCCTTTTGGGCAAGGGTATACCCAACTGCGACGGGCAATTTTTGACTCAGGCTACGATGCGCTGTTTGTGGAGCGCACAGGCTTGCAGTTTCCCCGCGACATCCGAGCCGATCAATATGGCATTCGGTTTCCAATTCAGACTGAAGCTTATCTGATTCGGTTTGAGATTGTGGCAGAAGGACGAATTGCCTTTGATCCCCCGCAGCAGCTTGATTGGTGTCCGGTTGCCTGCTTGAGTCGCATCGATGCGATCGCGGAAAAACTACTGGCAAATAGCGATCGCTGGGCAGATCCTTCAACCTTCTCGCGCGACCTGATTGATTTGGCAATGTTGCGGGTTCAGTCTCCTTTTCCAACCACTGCCATCACGAAGGCAGAAGCCGCTTACCCAGTCATTGTCCCGCTACAACGGGCATTGCAGCATTGGCAATCCTATCCAGATGTGCGCGATCGCTGCTTTGAGCATCTGCAAATCCAGCAGTCAGATTTGATTCTTGAGGGACTGGATAGACTGACAGTCGAGTATCTTGAGTGAGGTTAGTTATGCGGTTCGTTGGGCGATCGCAAAGGCGAAGGCAGCCAACAACGGCAAAATGATCGGCACTGCGACTACCAAGCCCCATTTACCAAAGCGAATTTTTTGCCCATCGGCTTTAAGCAAGGCGATCACGGCAGCGATGCCCATCACTGTCCACAGAGCGCCAAACCCAATAAATAACGTAAATGCAGAGTCATCCATCGCTAATTCTTTTTACCATTATCCTTTTCGCCTAATCCTAATTCACTTCTTTGAAATTATGCGGATGGAAAGCGGATGAGGGCTATCCCGGTTAAGATCGCACTACTGTTGGAATGTGGCTGAGTAAATTGACTCATGAGTGATACGGAAACAGCGCAGATCGGTGAATTGCAAGGGTTGAGCGATCGCGAAGTCATTGCTCGGCGTGCGGATGGCAAGGGCAACAACATTCCTCGCAGCAGCAGTCGCCCTTACCGTCAAATTTTTAATGAGAACCTATTCACCTTTATCAATGCGGCATTTTTTACCATTAGTTTGGTGATGTTTTTGCTGGGGCGAGTCGGCGATGGCATTTTGGTCGCGGTGGTGATTTTTGGCGGTGTGCTGGTCAACATTGGTCAAGAAATTTGGGCAAAGCGCAAACTGGATGAAATCGCGCTGCTGTATCGTCCAAAAGCGATCGTCATCCGCGAAGAGCAGGAACAAAACGTCGATCCTAGTGAGATTGTGCTAGGTGATGTGCTGGTGTTACGTCCGGGCGACCAAATTGTGGTGGATGGCGCGATCGTTGGCGATGGAAAAATTGAGGTCGATGAATCATTGCTCACGGGAGAGTCTGATTCCATTCCTAAGATGGCTGGCGCTCCGGTTTATTCGGGCAGCTTTTGCGTTAGCGGCACCGCTTGCTATCAAGCTGAAAAAGTTGGCACTGATACGGTGGCGCACAAGCTGATGACGGGCGCAAGGGCGTTTCGTCAGGTGCTAACTCCGGTGCAGCATGAGATCAATGTCGTGATTCGGGT
>JBBSCL010000771.1:0-1847 GCA_038250345.1 Leptolyngbyales cyanobacterium | reverse complement strand
GGGCAATCCTTATTTTTAACTGACTCGTCCACAGCCGTACCATCCCAATCGTTCTCCTAGAGCAACTTTTAGAAAACTAACTTTCTCAAGCATTAAACCATTTAGACCTACACCCAGCCTAAAGGTTCCACTTCCTTTTTCTCCTACACCCTACAGCCATCGTCTTGCTTTTTTCCTAAAATCCCATGTTCTTTGATTTTTAAAGATTGGACTGCGATCGCAGTCCTAATGCTCAAAAGCAATCCAGGAAGGATTACTTTTGAGGTAATGTTTACTTAATAAAATTAGACTTCAAGACCATGACATAATAAAAAGCGCTTGACGTAAGCTATGCAATTCGCGCTGTCTAAGCAAAGATTTTCTAGGAATCCTTTTAGAAATCGCCACCATCTCGGTAAGGGGTTAGAAACGTGAAGGTTTTGGTCGTTGGTAATGGAGGGCGCGAACACGCCATCACGTGGAAACTGCTGCAATCAGAAAAGGTGCAGCAAGTCATTTGTGTCCCTGGCACGGGAGGCACTGCTTCCATGCCTCGCTGTCGCAATTTGGCAATGAATGTTTCGGATTTTGAAGGGATTGCCCGATTTGCCTTAGTGAATGGCATTTCGCTAATTGTGGTGGGTCCAGAGGTGCCTCTTGCAGCAGGCATTACCGATTTTCTCCAAGCTCAAGGGCTGACTGTATTTGGTCCAACAAAACTAGGTGCCCAAATTGAAGCGAGTAAAGCGTGGGCAAAAGATCTGATGCACGAAGCTAAGATTCCGACCGCAAAAGCCTCTGTGTTTACGGCGGTTGATCCGGCTCTGGCATATGTCCGCACACAAGGGTTGCCGATCGTGGTCAAAGCGGATGGGTTAGCCGCTGGCAAGGGCGTAACGGTTGCAACTACCCTAGAGCAAGCGGAAACTGGGATTCAAGACATGTTCAGTGGCAAGTTTGGCGATGCCGGACAGCGGGTTGTGATTGAAGAATGCTTGAGTGGGCAAGAGGTTTCTATTGTGGCGCTAACGGATGGCATCACGATTCGCCCTCTGCTGCCAGCGCAGGATTACAAACGGATTGGAGAAGGGGATACAGGTGAGAATACAGGCGGCATGGGAGCTTATGCCCCGGCATCGGTTGTAACCCCAGCCCTGATGGAACGCATTCAGCAGGAAATTTTGGAGCCTGCGATCGCCGTTCTTCGTAAGCGCAACATTGACTATCGCGGTGTACTTTATGCCGGGTTGATGATCACGCCCCAAGGCGATCCCAAAGTGATTGAATTTAACTGCCGCTTTGGTGATCCAGAAACTCAAGTTGTACTGCCGCTGCTGGAAACCCCATTGGACGAGTTGCTGCTTGCTTGTGTACATCAGCGCCTTGCCGAACAGCCCGCGATCGAATGGAAACCGGGGGCTGCTGCTTGCGTCGTTATGGCATCCGAAGGCTACCCCGACACGTTTCAAAAAGGGAAAGTGATTAGCGGCATTGACGAGGCAGAAGTAGGCGGAGCGATGGTCTTTCATGCCGGAACCCAAAGCAAACCCCAAGGATTGGTCACCGATGGCGGTAGAGTGCTAGCGGTTACAGCCATGGGCGACAGCCTGGATTCTGCCCTAGATAATGCCTACGCAGCAGTCAAACACATTCAGTTTGATGGCGCATATTATCGGCAAGATATCGGGCATCAGGTACGCCGCTCAAAGCATGAAATTGGTGCGCCCGAAAGTGGTTTAGTCTAAGCAGGGGTCAGGAGCTAGGGGATATGAGTCACAGTGAGAGCTGCGACACACCCGAAATCCGAAACCCGGCTCAACTAAATGTAGAGGAATTTGGATTCTCTTGTTTCTCTTAGGATAATTGTT
>JBBSCL010000770.1:0-1854 GCA_038250345.1 Leptolyngbyales cyanobacterium | reverse complement strand
TTTTTGCAATGCCGTGCAAATAATCGGGCGAATTGCCTCTGGAATGGTATCTGGCAGCACTAACGCTTGATTTAAGTGCGCCACCATTAACTCTCCTGGAAGCCCAGAAAAAGGACGATATCCAGTCAACACCTCAAACAGTAAAATCCCGACTGCATAGAGATCAGATGCAGGAGAATGCTGCCCATAAAAGCGTTCGGGAGCCATGTAGGCAGGCGATCCAGTATTGCCAAATCCATCCGTTGAAAGCTCTTGGCTTAATCGAGCAATCCCAAAATCGGTAATTCTCGCCGTCCACCCTGTGGCAGTTGCCGTTAGCAAAATGTTTTCTGGCTTAATATCGCAATGCACAATCTCTCGTTGATGGGCATGATCCAGCCCTGCCAAAATTTGGGCGATCAAACTTAGCCCTTGTAAAGGTTGAAGCTGGATCTCTTCACTTAACAAACTGCGTAGGGTGCCGCTTTCGCAGTAATCCATGACTAGATATCGCCCCGTGGCGGTATGCTCTAACGCCTGACAGGTGACGATATTGGGATGCTGTAAGCTCAGCAAAAAACGTAGCTCACGGAGAAAATTACGGGTAGAAAAGCGATCGCGGTTCAGTTCTTTTAGCGCCACTAATCGCCCCGTCTTGCGATGGCTGGCACAATAGACGCGCCCAAATTGCCCTTGTCCAATCAGCCCCAGCAGGCGGTAGTTGGAGTGATAAAGCAGCTTGGTCAGCAAGTTAGACACAGCAGATTAGATACGGCGAATTAGACACATTCCTAAGCACACAGCGTTTCCATAATTGTAGTGTGAGGCATTTGCTGCTCTATTAGGGCTTCGGCAGGCTGAAGCCGTTTTGCTAGCCCCAGCACAAAGTGATTGCACTCAGCCCCTAACGACTCGCAAGCGGTTTGGATGCAGTGAAGCTCTCTACCAGTGAGTTGGCTAAAAAAGGAACTGAGAATCCCGGCTTCAAAAAAGCAAACAGGGCGATCGCCTTTGGGGGCTTGGCTAGCAAAGGGGGAATTGACGGTTTCAATCACCAAAAACCCGCGATTGTGATACGTCTGATCCATTTTGAACCTCCCCCAACCATGAGTGATCCAGCACTGTTCAAAACACTGCAAAAATTCCGCCATCGTCATATCTGCCAGAGCTTGCCCGTAATAATCCGTTAGCTCTTCGCGAAAGCGAGTGTAGAAATTTTTGCCCCACCAGCGACCGCAGTTAAACATTACCAATCGGGTCGCCTGCCCAGTTTCTCGATCAAGCCCAGAATAAATTGCTTGAATCAATGTTTCGGGTAGTGCCAGTAGGCGATCGCCCCGACGATTCTCTAGCAAGCCCAACTCCAAATCACTCCGCACATAAGCATCCGTCGTGAAGTAGTTGCCAGGAATCCGATTATTGGTCAGTAGATCAGCAACGGAAATCATAAATTTTTAGGGAGTGGAGAGCAAGGATTAGAGAATTAGGTTACGCGATGTGCAATTAATTTGCCCTCATCCCAACCCTTCTCCCCAAGGAGAAGGACTTTTAGACATTTCTGGTTCCCTCTCCCATCGGGAGAGGGCTAGGGTGAGGGCAGTTCAAGTCACTGCGTACGAGTCGCTTCAAGCGATTGCTCGCGCATTAAGGTTTCTGCCAAGGTCAGGTACGGAGTCAGCAAATTCAGTTCTTGCGGACTCAAAACCTGCGAAAGATGTTGATGCACTAAACGATAAAGCATAGTGTTAATGGATTGAATGTTATACAAGCGCATAGTGCCGCCGAGCCAACTCGCTAATCGATCCTGAACGAAGGATTGATCGTTGAGCAACAGTCCCATAGCGCAATAGCGCAAAGTCAGCATTGCGGTTTTGA
>JBBSCL010000769.1:0-1866 GCA_038250345.1 Leptolyngbyales cyanobacterium | reverse complement strand
TGCTGGGTTAGAAGCAATATTGGCGTGTGATGTAGATTGAGCAACGAGATCTTCCAGAGATGAAGTAAAGCTCAATGGAGACTCAAGGGTGCGATAGGTACAATTTATACACATAATCTAAAGCCAGTGATATTTAATTATTTAGATAAACGTCAGGCATTGCTACCTTCAAAGATGATTTGCAAATACTGTTTGCAACCCTAAAAACATTTCATCAAACGCCTTTAGGTGATTTGTGCATCCAATCTAGAATGCCAAATATCGATTCACCAGACAATAGAGCAAACTAAAAAATACATCAGGTTGGAAATCTAGAAGAAAGCCGATGTATTTTGCACTACTGAATTGGACACTCACGTAGCCACCCTTGTTTAAGAATAACAAGTATAGTTTTTAACTTAAATAAAGACTTGACAAAGATGAGAATTTCGTAAAGATTTTGACCAGAGTGTTTATCTGAACACTATTTTTTTGTTTATATGCTGCGATTGGTTTTCTCATTACAATTCGTGCTTTACGCCTGAAGTTTAGACTAAAAGGCAGGGGAAATTGCCCAACCCCTTGCCGGAATTGAGCAGTGCATAAAGAGTAAAGGCATCAAGGCAATTAAGCAGACTTTGCCATCGGCGCACCTTTATTTTGCAGCATGAGTATCAAGGATATTTGCCCGAAGTCAAGCAACAAATCAGCGATACGGCGATGAATGGGAGCGGCATCCGAGATACTGCTCGTGTGCTTCACATTAGCCCGACTATGGTGATTGAGGAGTTAAAAAAAAGGAGCGGCATCTGAAAGCGGTGAATGAAGCTAAACTTGCGGAACTAGAACCCACTCAAAGTATCGTCAAGCTCTGGCAGTGGGAGGATACAGAAGCAGAAGCCGATGAAATGTGGAGTTTTGATGATTCGCTTATTTTTTCTGATTGGTCTTCCTGGCAGTGGGAAATCCACGTTGGCAAACGCATTGCTAACCGATTGCCCCGATCGCGCCATGATTGCAACGGACAAAATTCGGCTCGATCTGTATGGAGATGAAGCGATACAGGGAGATTGGCTGCAAGTTTGGCAGGAAGTTGGACAGCGGTTTCGAGAGGCGGCGAGGCAAATCCAGCAGGACGAACGATCTGTCGCCATTTATGATGCAACGAATGTGGTGCGGAGGCAGCGGCGTGAGGCGATCGCCCTTGCTCGTCAATCCGGCTTTACCCATATAACAGGGATTTGGCTAAACACTCCCCTGTGGCTTTGCTTGCAGCACACCCAGCAGCGCGATCGCCAAGTTCCCCCCGATGTGATTCAGCGTATGAGTCGCTGTTTACAAGGCGCACCACCTTCTAGATTGGAAGGGTTCAATGGTTTGATTAAAATCAGGGGTTGGGAGCTAGAAACTGGTGAGAGCATCATTGATCTCTAGCAACTGTTTACGGTGACATCACTCTACTTTTTGATCTTGTGGTGGCGCATTCTTGTCATCTTATGGGGGCTTATTTTTGTCGTTCTTCGGTAGCGCAGGTTTGCCTCGTTGCAATAGTTTCTGCACCTCTGAACCCGGTGTGTAGTTGAATCCATAGGGTGAGCGATCGGAGTCATCCAACACTTGAGGCGTGACCAGCACCACAATTTCGTTGCGATCGTTTTGCTTTCTGCGGTTTCTAAACAGCAAATTAAGAATGGGGATATCCCCTAAAATTGGCGTTTTGATCGTAATTGTCCGTTCAGTTTCTTGAATAATGCCCGTGAGAATCAATGTTTGACCATTTCGCAATCGAATTTTGCCGGTCTCTAATCGTCGCCGATTGACCAACTGTTGAATTAGCAAATTATTTCTAGAAGGGTCTGTAATTTGTTGCCCCGGAGAACTCACTTC
>JBBSCL010000768.1:0-1872 GCA_038250345.1 Leptolyngbyales cyanobacterium | reverse complement strand
TTTAACCCGGCGTTTCAAGAACTCAGCAAGGTATTGAAGACAGAAGAGCTATTGGCGTTAGAAGCGCATCGCATGAGTCCCTACAGCGATCGCGCTAACGATGTATCCGTCGTGCTGGACCTGATGATCCACGACATCGATTTATTGCTAGAACTGGCAGCGGCTCCGGTGATTAAGCTAACTGCCAGCGGCAGTCGCGGTTCAGGCGGCTCTAGCTATCTGGATTATGTGACCGCCACGCTAAATTTTGCCAATGGCATTGTGGCAACGCTCACCGCCAGCAAAGTCACCCATCGCAAAATTCGCCGGATCGCCGCCCACTGTAAAAACTCGTTAACTGAAGCCAATTTTCTGAATAATGAAATTTTGATTCATCGTCAAACCACTGCAAACTATATGACCGAGTATGGTCAAGTTTTGTATCGGCAAGATGGTTTGATTGAAAAGGTACATACCAGCAATATTGAACCGCTGCACGCCGAGCTAGAGCATTTTGTCAGTTGTGTTCGGGGGGGCGATCAGCCCTCGGTTGGCGGTGAACAAGCCTTGAAAGCGCTACGGCTTGCCAGCATGATCGAACAAATGGCACTGGATGGTCAACCCTGGATGCACAATCAAGAACTAGAAGCCAATGCTGTAAATCCTTCTGTGGTGGCGGTTTAGGGTTAATAAAGTTTTGTTAGCGTCAGCGGCGCTTTGCGCTTTTGAGTTTTGAATGCCTGCTTCTGCCTCCTGAGTTTTGGGGCGAAGAAGTGTCGCTGAAATTCACTAATCTTGAAACACTTGGATGCTGCCGGAGTAGGCGGCGACCCAAACTTGCTGGGTTTCATTATCGTAGGTGATGCCGATTGGGGCTGAGTTAACCGCGATCGCTTGCACCACTTGCATATCTACCGTGCGGACTTTGCTGATCGTGTCTGAATCGTAGTTGACCACATACAAAAACTGACCATCGCCCGAAATAGTCATGCTGCGAGGCGCATTGCCCGTCGTCACTTTAGCAACGACCGCTTGAGTCTCAAGGTCAACTTTGGCGACCTGCCCTTCACCATTCAAGGTGACATAAAGATATTTGCCAGCCGGATCGAGGTTGAGATGGCGAGGCGCATTGCCAATATCTCGCAGCCAGTTGACTGAGAAATCGGTCAAATTAATGGTTGCCACGTCGGAAGAACCCATCACAGCCACGTAAGCGATTTGATTGTCGGCGATCGCAATTCCCCTTGGATAAGCACCCACCTGAATTCGACGAACTTCCTTATTTTGCGCCGGATCGATTACGCTCACATCCCAACTGCACCAATTGCTTGCCAGCACATAGCGATTGTTGGGCATGGTTGCCACATATTTTGGCACCGCTCCAACCTGTACCGCCCGATCAATATTGAGGTTCTTAGTACTGATTCGATATAAAAAGCTCTGGGCGTGGTTTTGCTCTGGGCTGCAAACATCATCAGCGGTGCCGCTAAAGCCATCGCCATACATTTCATAGTTAGACACCCACGCAGTTTGACCATCGGGGCTAAAAGCCGCTTCCACCGGGGAACCTTGCTGAGTGCCGGGATAGCGCGTGTAGCCGGAATCTGATAGCTTTACCTGATCAGAAATGGTTTTGACCAATTTGAACTGGCGATCGTAGACCGTGACGCTGTGGCGATACATCATGTTTTGGGCGAAAAATAGCCCCTTGCCCGAATGAACAATCGATTTGGGCGAAATATCTCCGGTAATGGTTTTCACCAGCACCATTCCCTGAGAGGTAAGCCTATCTTTGATCACATAGCCCAACTGCTGCTGATACTCCACCAACTTTTGTTGGGAGATCACTGCTTGGGCATCAGACTTGGGAACGGTTTTCAGCAAGGCGATCGC
>JBBSCL010000767.1:0-1873 GCA_038250345.1 Leptolyngbyales cyanobacterium | reverse complement strand
TTTGAGTGGGGTGGCAAACGCGCTGCGCGACGACAGAGAGCACGAAGCCGACGGCAGCATCAGTTGGGTGGTTCAGGTGCTTGTACGGCTTCCCCAATCTCCAGAAATCGAACCTCTAAATATGGCGATGCTCATGCCAAATGACCCACTAGATCCCCATTCCAGCCAAAAGATGAGCAACTAATGCAGCAGCAAAGTTATCATCCAGTGGTGTATGTTGCAGCAATAGCCGATACCAAATAGGACCAAACAGGGTATCGATCGCTAATTCCACATCTAAATTAGATCGTAGCTCTCCTCGTTCAATTCCCCGCTCCAAAATTGTCCGAATTGCAGCGCGACGACAGGCAACGAAATAGGCGCGAAAGGCTTCAGAAACCTCACAATTATTTTGCGCTTCTGCAATTAAGCCTTTAATCACGGAGCCAGAAGTGGTCTGCGTCAGCACAAAACAAAGCTGCGCCAGCATTTGGTGTAAATCTGCTTCCACGGAACCCGTGTCGGGTGTCGCCACATTTTTTGCAGGACGGGTCGCGTAGGCTTCCATAATCACAGCAGCTTTAGACGACCACCAGCGATAAATGGTTTGCTTGCCAACGCCTGCACGGGCAGCGATCGCTTCAATGCACACGCCGCCATAGCCTTTTTCTTCTAATAATTCTGCTGTTGCTTGCAAAATTGCCTGGTGCGATCGCTGATTCCGTCGCCGACAATCTGGCGTTTTACACGGATTATCCGGTTTTGCAACCAGTATAGTTAGGTGCGGGGAGTTAGATATGCTGGATTATTTGTCTACGTACTCCCCCATCCACTCTCTATTGATTATTTCAACCTTGACAGACTAATAGCTAAATCTTGGGTGGTATCGATAGTTGTAACGATCGCTTGCTCGGCATCGGTGAAGGGTTCCATCTGCTGTGTGGGTAGCAAATCGGGGGTGGCATCGGAAACATCATCCTGACGTTGATGTAGCCAGTTTTGCCGAACATCTAAGGGAGCGGTGCAGTGCAAAATTTGTAGAGAAAGGGGCTGGGTGGAATCCTCTGCGTTGACCGCTTCCACAGCTTGGATCACGGCTTGGCGAAGGATTTGGCGATCGTATTTGGCATCCAAAATCACCGGGTAGCCTTGCTTTGCTAAGGTGATGCCCAGATGCAACAGGCGATCGTAGGTTTGCTGAGTCATTGCTGGAGTATACAGATCAGCGTCACCCTGCTCCGTCAGGGGAATGCCTGCCAGATGTTTCCGCACGGCATCGGAACGAACATACACAGCGCCAATTTTTTGTGCCAGCAATCGAGCAACGGTGCTTTTGCCGGAACCAGACAGCCCGGTGGTGAGAAAAATCTGTCCGCGATGGGCTTCACTGGCAGTTCCTAGGGGCGATCGCGTGTAGTCCCATGCCAAGCGGAAGTAGCGTTTAGCGGTTTCGGTCGCTTCTTGCTTGACCGCATCGGGAATGGTGGGATCATCCAGCAAAAAGGAAGTGACTTTTGCGCGTACATAGGATTGACGACTCAGATAAAGCGGCAACACCTGCAAGCCTTCCCAATCGCCCATTTCTTCAATGTAGGCATTCAAAAACACGTTGCTTAAATCCGGGCGATTGCGGGCATCCAAATCCATGATGATGTAGGCGATATCGAACATGATATCGACAAAGCGAAACGGCTCGTTGAATTCGATGCAGTCGAACAGCAAAATGTTGTCATTCCACAGGGCAATGTTTCGCAAATGTACATCGCCATGACATTCCCGAATCCAGTTGTGCTGCACACGGCTGGTAAACAGATCGGCTTGTTCAGCAAACAGGCGATCGGTGTATTGTCTAGTTTCGTCAAACTGCGGCTGAGTTTGCGATCGCCCAATATAG
>JBBSCL010000766.1:0-1878 GCA_038250345.1 Leptolyngbyales cyanobacterium | reverse complement strand
TTGCAAGAGCAATATGCCAAAGCCGGAAGTCAACTGTTGATTGTGCAGGCGAACCCAGCGAAGAGGTTGCTTGAGTTGGCGATCGCCCTCACCGCACAAGCTGTTTTTTGGAACAAGGATGTAGAGCCGTATTCGAGGGAGCGCGATCGCATCGTTGCTTCAGCCTTACGAGAACAGGGGATTGAAGTCGTCACCTTTTGGGATCAGATTCTGCATGAGCCGAAAGACCTGACCACCGGGGCAGGCAACCCTTACACGGTGTATGGTCCATTTTGGCGAAACTGGAGCAGCAGGCAAAAAACCGCCCCTTTACCGCCCTTAGAAAACGCCATTGGGTTATCGGAAACAGAGCAAGAAACGGCGAAACAAGCGGGAGCGATCGCCCTCCCATCTGCCAAAGATTTGGGTTTTGTCTGGACAAATCCATTGTTTCTCGAACCGGGTGAGGTTCCCGCTAAGGCAAGACTGGAAGAGTTTTGCGATCGCGCAATTTCAGCCTATGGCGAAGAGCGTAATCTGCCAGCAAATCCTGGCACTTCCCAACTCAGTGCTGCGCTCAAGTTTGGCGCGATCGGCATTCGGACAGTCTGGGCAGCCACGCTTGAGGTTGAAAAACATGTCCGCAGCGATGAAGCCCGTGATGGCATTCGGGTTTGGCGGCAAGAGCTAGCATGGCGCGAGTTTTATCAACATGCCCTCTATGCATTTCCCGAACTGGCAGACGGTCCATACCGCACTCCATTCAAAGAATTTCCTTGGGAGAATAACGAGGATCATTTTCAAGCGTGGTGCGAAGGCAGAACAGGCTACCCGATTGTGGATGCGGCGATGCGGCAGATGAATCAAGCGGGTTGGATGCATAACCGCTGTCGTATGATTGTTGCCAGTTTCTTAACCAAAGATTTGATCATTAACTGGCAGCTAGGTGAAAAATATTTCATGCAGCGATTGATTGATGGCGATCAATCTGCCAATAATGGCGGCTGGCAGTGGAGTGCTTCCAGCGGCATGGACCCAAAACCCCTGCGAATTTTTAATCCGGCGAGTCAGGCTAAAAAGTTTGATCCTGATGCGGAATATATTCGTCACTGGCTGCCAGAATTGCGAAGTGTAGATACCGCCGATTTGGTTAGCGGCAATCTCAATTCTGGCGATCGCGATCGCGCCAACTATCCCGCCCCCATCGTCGATCACAATCAACAGCAGCGGCGATTCAAAGAACTTTACCAGCGCCAAAAGGCAGGCGAACAGACTCCAAATACGCCTGTGGATTGACTCATAGTGACGTGCAGATTTACGCTTTAGTAAGGCAAGTTGCACAAAAACGATGCCTAGTATTGGCTACCTGTTAAGCCTGCCGGACTGCGATCTAAGGAATGTATTGAATGAAAACCCCTGCTCCTAGCGAATATCGGACGGTGTTGCCCAAGGTGAGTTGGCAAAAGTATGAAGCGCTGCTAGCAGAAATGACAGGCGACCGCACCGCCCGATTTACCTTCGATCGCGGTCGTTTAGAAATGATGAATCCTTTAGAAGAACACGATCGCTGTCAGAAACTAATCGAGTCTTTGCTGTTGGTTGTGACTGATGAATTGGATCAGCCGATTACAAGCTACAAAGTACCTACCCTAAAGCGCGAAGAGTTGCAAATCGGCGCAGAACCAGATGCAGGCTACTATATTCAAAATTGCGATCGCATGGATGGAAAACGCGCGATCGATCTAGCAGTTAATCCACCGCCCGATTTGATCTTAGAAGTGGAGCTTTCCCGCAGTTCGTTCAACAAGTTTGCGATCTATGCTCAGTTGGGCATTCCAGAGGTGTGGCGCTACATCAGCAAACCGGGCGACACCTTTTTGAAGGGGAAATTATTTATTC
>JBBSCL010000765.1:0-1902 GCA_038250345.1 Leptolyngbyales cyanobacterium | reverse complement strand
TGGGACAGTGACTTCACCTCTAACATTACTTTTAGCCGTAGTGGTCGATATCTTGCTTTTGCCAACGCCGACCAGACTATCAAAATTTGGGACGTGCAATCAGACGCGATAAAACACACTATTTCTGCCCACTCAGACCCGATAAAAGCGCTGGCATTTAGCCCCAATGAAAAAATGCTTGCCAGTGGCAGCAAAGATCAAACCATCAAACTGTGGAACATGGAAACAGGTAAGTCATTTGACACTTTAAAGGGTCATCAAGACACAGTTAAGTCAGTTGCATTTAGTCCGGATGGTCAGACTTTATTTAGCGCCAGCTTCGACAAAAGCATCAAACTCTGGCGTTGGGAATAGGCTCATCCCATACCAGGAATTAAGCCACCGCTCAAGCGGCTCATTGCAGTATTCGCTATATCAGAATAGCGAAGTTGACCGCATAGAATTTGCCCAAAGGCAGCCGTTGCCCTGGGTCGCTTGATGCCTTTTTTATAGGCAAGCCCCGGAAATCGATAAAAAGCTCCGGCAATGCGCTGTGCCCAGAGCATTTCTGATCCCCAGCGATCGTTGATCACCTGGGTGTAGTTTTCTAGTGCGTTCGATTTGCCAACTAGCGCTTGATCGATCGCTTCTGCCGCCTTTACACCCGTAAACATTGCCGGACGAACTCCTTCGGCGATGAGTGGATCGACCATGCAAGCCGCTTCTCCTGCTAGCAAGGCATTTTGGGTGTGCAGCTTTTGGTTGCCATCCCACAAACAAATTGGCTGAACAAACTGCTGACAATCCGCCGGATTAACCCCCGTTTGCCTAGCATAGTCTGCCATGGTGACGTGCAAGTCCGACGGCTCATTTCCGCGAAAAGTTGCCCCCGCAATCGAACAGCGATCGCCCTTGGGAAAGCTGGAGATATATCCATTTTTAACCATGCCAAATTCAAACTTGGCAATCATCGGCTGGTTTCCCGCAGTAGGAGCTTCTAGAATCGTTCCCATCCGCTGCTTAGCCTGTTTGAATCCTAGCCATTGCCGCATCGAACCAGCGGCTCCATCGGCGGCAATCAAATAGCGGGCTTCAATCGTGCAGTTTGCAGTGCTAACATGCCAGCGATCGCCCCTAAACTCAATTCCTGTGGCGGTAGTGTTATCTCGCAGTTCTACGCCTTGTGCCTGCGCTTGCTGCACCAAAAAATGGTCAAAGACATCCCGCTGCACCATCCACATCGGCTCCATGGTTGCTAAACGAGCTTCTATTGGATCTCCAAGCTTCCAGGTATAGCGCAAGTTTTCGACCTTACCCGCGATCGCAGGTGAAAAATCAAAATCAAACCACTGGGCAACTTCAGGAGAAACTCCACCAGCACAGGGTTTGTACCGAGGGAGCGCCTGTTTCTCTAGCAAAATTACTGAACGTCCACGTTTTGCCAAATGATAGGCGGCAGATGCACCAGCCGGTCCTGCTCCCACAACGACACAATCAAACGCCATGCTGGAACGCTCCTTGAGTAACTTAACTGCAATGTCTTCCGTCAAATTAACTTATAGAGGCTCTATCAAACAACAAATTAAAGGCAGAGTTATTTAAAGCTCTATAAATAGTCTGTTTTTTTAGAGATGAATGACCATCCGAAAAAAGATTGCTGACTGCGATTCACCTCAAAAGGTTGCTCTGACTAGATTAGAGAAGCCAGTAGATTTACAGGGGTTTAATAAAGAAACTTTATATTCTTAGATTTTTCAGGTTTTTAAGAATTTTGCAACGAGGAAAGTATATTGCCCTCAAGCCCTTTTTTGAATGGGTCACGGTTCAAAGTTGGCAGGGGTTTTGGATTGCTTGGGCGATCGCCCGCAAAGTTCAACAATTATACGGAATCCAATTATTTCTAAGGCTTCTAGGATAGGTTCA
>JBBSCL010000764.1:0-1916 GCA_038250345.1 Leptolyngbyales cyanobacterium | reverse complement strand
TACAGTAAATTCCAGGCATTTTAGGACGTTGGCGCTGCGTTGATTGCGGGGCATGTAGTTGGCAGTAACGCGATGGAAATTTGTTTCGGTAAAGATAAAGTGAATGGCAGTTTTTAGGGCTTCGGTCATGTAGCCATTGCCCTGTTCTGTTTCTGCCAAGCTATAGCCTAAAACGCAGGAATGACAAACGCCGCGTAGAATCTGATGAAAATTGATTTTGCCAAGCAGGATGGTCGGCTCAGTTTTTTTGAATAAACAAAATTTGATTGCCTGATCATAATTGAATTCGATCAGGGCTTTTTCTACCTGATCTCGCCAAAAGCTGAAGGTGTAAAAGTCTTCGGAGCGAGTTGGTTCATAGGGAGTGAGAAAGTCTCGATTTTCCAGATAGAAATTGAGAATGGCGGGAATATCTTCGTTGGTCGCCAACCGTAAAATTAGGCGATCGGTTTCAAGAACTGGAAGTTTGAGATAGCCGATTGCTTGCCATTCTGAAAGCATATTCACCCCCATCAAGCTCGGATGCGATCGCACAGATCGTAAAAACGGCTCCAATCATCTTCCTCCGTAATTTTTTCCCACACGGCTTCAATTTCTGGGCGAATGGGCACCGTGGCAGGATTGTTTTGCTGAAGTCGGGCTTTAATTACTGGCATTTCTGCATCGGGTACACTTAACAGCCAATTGAAATATTGCACTTTCCACTGACTAAACAGTGTGTTAAACGCATCATTTGGTTGGACTGATGCCAAAATTGCTGCTGCCTCTTCTCGCCAAGCTGAGGAAAAGTCTTGGCTCAGCCCTGCAAAAAAGCCAGGGTAGCTAATCTGAGAATCTTTTAGAAATTGCAGGGTTGTTTTGAGTAGCTCGATCGCGTCGGGTGTACTGTCACCGGGCAATCCTAGTTTATTCAGCATTCGCTGTTGATAGGTTTGCTGGTAGTGGTCAGCAAAGTTAGAAAGTCCTGCATCTAACTCCGTCTGAGAAATCACGCGCCCTAGGGGAGCCTGCAACATTTCTAAATTCCAGCGGCAGATTTCGGGCTGATTGGCATAGCTGTAGCGCCCATAGTAATCAAAGTAGGCGGCGGTAAAGGCAGGGTCAAATGTGGGAATGAAGGCGAAGGGTCCGTAGTCGAAGCTTTCGCCTGTGATGGACATGTTGTCAGTGTTGAGCACGGCATGACAAAACCCCGCAGCCATCCATTGGGCGGCGAGTTCGGCGACGCGCAGCACCAATTCGGCATAAAACAGGGAGTAGCGATCTGGGTTGTTCGCTAAGTGTGGATAGTATTGCTCGATCGCATGATCTAGCAAAATGGCAATCAGGTCTTTGCGATTGTAGTGATGCAGCCGCTCGAAGGTGCCAAAGCGAATGTGCGATCGCTGCATTCGGATCATGACCGACGCTCTCGTGGGCGATGGCTCATCGCCTCGCCAAAGTTGATCTCCGGTTTCAATCAGGCTCAAACAGCGGGAAGTTCTCACCCCCATACGATGAAGTGACTCGGCGGCAAGCACTTCTCGCATACCGCCTTTAAGGGTTAATCGTCCATCACCGCCGCGAGAGTAGGGCGTGGTGCCCGATCCTTTGGTGCCAAAGTCGTATAGTTCGCCATCTGCACCTCGCACCTGTCCATACAAAAAACCTCTGCCATCACCCAAGGCGGGATTGTAACTGCCAAACTGGTAGCCGTGATATCGCAGTGCCAGCAAGGGGCGGGGTGGAGTCTGAAATTTGCCAAAGGCTTCAATAAAGTCTTCGTCGCTGACGGCTTGCGGATCGAGTCCTAAAATTCGCAGCAAATCATCGTTCCGAAACCGAAGGATATGTGTGGGAAACTCGGCAGCCGCGACAATATCGTAATAGTCATCGCCCAACCGTTCTAGGGCGGGGTCGTAGTTGAGAGTGAGCAG
>JBBSCL010000763.1:0-1917 GCA_038250345.1 Leptolyngbyales cyanobacterium | reverse complement strand
CTGACGGCGGCGGAAACCGCTGGCACCTTTATTGGCGCGTGGGGGTTGTCTCAGGCAATGGCGCGGGCATTGGCAACCGTGGCAGGTGGTACGGTGCTGGATTTGGGAACCAAGTTGTTTAGCGCACCCGTCTTCGCCTACGGGTTAGTCTTTGCGGTGCAAGCCTGCGGCATGATATTGGCAGTTTATTTGCTCAGCCGGGTGGATGTAGCTGAGTTTCAGGCAAACGCAAAACAAGCGATCGCCTCAGTGATGCAAGGCGAATTGGATTAATCTAAACTCATGACTGATGTTTCCCCAATCGTAATTCCAGCAGCCTTTCCCGACCATACTCAGTTACCGGAGTCGGACGGAACTTTTGTGAAGAATTTTCAGGAACATCCGCAAAGCTTACTTTTAACCGACTCGATCTCCCCAGTCTTGCAACAACTTCATCCTGATGAGCAGTACTGCATTGGGCAAGATTGCGGTATTTACTGGCGAGAGACCGCTCCTCCCGAAAAAGGAGCCGAAGCGCCTGACTGGTTTTACGTTCCCGGTGTGCCCCCCGTCCTAGAAGGCAAAATCCGTCGATCCTACGTCTTGTGGCGGGAGTATGTGCCGCCATTGATTGCGTTAGAGTTTGCCAGCGGAGATGGCAGTGAAGAGCGCGATCGCACTCCTCTCTCAGCGTTACCAGAGGGGACAACCCAAAAGCCAGGTAAGTTCTGGGTCTATGAGCGCATCATCCGCATCCCTTACTACGCCATTTTTGAAATCAACACCAGCAGGCTGGAAGTCTATCACTTGATCGATTTTTCCTATCAACGGCTGGAACAGAATGATCGCGGACATTATCCCATTCCCCCCCTTGGCGTTGAATTGGGTTTGTGGCAAGGTAGGTTTCTGAATCATCCTGAACGGGATTGGCTACGCTGGTGGGATCGACAAGGTGATTTACTATTGACAGGGCAAGAATTGGCAGAACAAGAACGCCAGAAACGCCAACGGCTGACTGAGAAACTGCGATCGCTCAATTCAGACCAGTTAAACGCTTTAGGAATCGAACTTGAAGATTTAATCTGAGCGCGATCGCCTCAGTGATGCAAGGCGAGTTGGATTAATACTGATGGCACCCGCTTCGCCCCATAATGGAAAGTAAGAGATTTTATTGCGAAATAAGATGACTAAACCAGCGACTCTTAAAGCTCCAGAGGTCTTTAAAGACGAATCCCATCGGGTTGTCTTGCAAGGAGTGAGTTGGCAAACTTATCAAGCACTGCTGAATGAATTGGGAGATCATCGAGCATCCCGATTAGCCTATGGAGATGGGGTGCTAGAGATTACAATGCCGAGCGATCGCCACGAAACCAATACAAAACTGCTGGAACGCATGATTGAAACCCTAACCGAAGAACTAGATTTGCCGATTAAAGGGTTTCGTTCCACCACTTTGAATCGAGCAGACTTGCGGCAAGGCGCAGAACCTGACTCTTGTTACTACATTCAAAGCGTTGATCGTATTCAAGGAAGAACAATTGATTTGTCTCGTGATCCGGCTCCAGATTTGGTGTTGGAAGTGGATATTACCAATCCTTCTAGCCGTAAGCTCAGCATTTATCAACAGCTTGGAGTGCCCGAAGTGTGGCGATATGTGGGGCAACAAGTCAAAGTTTTGCAGCTTCAGTCAGGCGAGTATGTTCCTTGCGACTTCAGCCCAACGTTTTCCTTTGTTTCTACAGCTATTTTGAACCAATTCCTACAGCAAGCACAAACTCAGGATGATACTGCGCTAGTACAATCGTGGCGTAAATGGGTGAGAGAACAGATTGGATAGTTGAGCGAGGACACAGACATGAGCAACGATTCAACAGATTTCTGGACTCAGATTCTGGATTTTGCCAAGACTACAACTCACCAGGTGGGCGATCGCCTGCT
>JBBSCL010000762.1:0-1919 GCA_038250345.1 Leptolyngbyales cyanobacterium | reverse complement strand
GCAACAACTCCAGCATTTCTGCGAGGCTAATATCTTCATCGTCTAGCAAATACCGCCCCACCAACTCCAGAGCCAGAGGCAAATAGCCCAACCATTCACACAACTTTTGAGCATCGCCAATCTGTGTATCGATTCGCTCCGCATCATCTAGCAGCGAT
Source organism: Leptolyngbyales cyanobacterium (assembly GCA_038250345.1). Taxonomy (GTDB): domain Bacteria; phylum Cyanobacteriota; class Cyanobacteriia; order Leptolyngbyales; family Leptolyngbyaceae; genus ULC077BIN1. Next base: position 1,761 of record JBBSCL010000762.1, on the reverse strand, counting down.
TTCAACAATTCCAGCGCCGCAGCTTCGCTCAACACCTCCAATTCCAGCCGTTGTGCCGGGGTACCCAGTTTCAGCCGTGTCGTCATCAACACTCGAAAGCGTAGATCAAGCTGCTGCAAATACGGCTCCACTGCTCCATAGTCCACCACATCATCCAACACCAGCAAAATCGGCTCTCCCTGCCACCGCCGACAGACCCACTGCACCTGTTCTGGCACGGTTTTCAGCGTTTCTGGTGGCTCTGGCAAGCCCAACTGCACCCGCGCAAACTCCAGAATGCCAATGCCCACATCCTGAGCGCGGGTATTTACCCAACAAATTCCCCCCGGATACGCCGCTTCTCGCAATTTGCCATAGGCATACTGCAACGCCAATTCCGTTTTGCCCACGCCGCCCATCCCCGACACCGACGAAATCGCCACTGTCGCCATCGCTTGCAATTTCTGATGTACCGCTGCCAGCGCCTCGTCCCGCCCAACAAACTTCACCACCCCACTCAACGGCAAATTGCTCGGCGTGCCCACGATCGCAGGTTCAGGCGATTGAGACTGATGGCGTTCATACTGCTGCCACAGGCAAGCCCTTAAGACATCAAGTTTGCCTCGACTCTGGGAACTGGCTAAATCTGGACAGCTTGGCGCAAAAATCTCATAAATCTCTCCCAACTGTTTTTTAATGTCGGCTCCAGAGATGTTTAATTTCGCTGCAATCTTGATATTGCTCTCACCATCGTTGCGTTGATCCAACCGAACTTTGAGCGTTTTGATTAGGTGTGCCTTTAGCCCTCGACTTCTCGCCAGACTATCAAGAAACTCAACCCATTCCATCGCCAAATCTCCCGATTTTCAGCAAACTGTATACTTTCCTTCTACTTTCTGGGGACTTCAGCAACCTCTGAAACGCCGACGATAAGGGCATACACGGTTTACAGGCTTATCACCCCATGAACGACCCTTTAACTTCAGTTCCCATGAAGCACAGCACTGAATCGAACCAGTGCATGATCGCCCAGCCACCCTCTCCATCTCTGCCGATACCCTTGCCCTCCGATCTGCATCTGCCCAATTGGTTACTCGCGATGCTGCTCTTAAGCGCCATTGTCAATCGCTTGTATCAAGGCTCGCTGGTCATTTTCTACATCGCGCGGCAATGGAAAAAGCCATCTGCCAGTAAGTAAAAGATAGAGCAGTCAATCAGGGTGATTATTCAGTTGATAGTCACCCTTCTGCTTGATCCTACTTCGCCTACTTCGCCATGTCCGCAACTTGCAGATATTTTCCTTCCCTAATCCTCAACCCCTATTTCCTATTCTTCAACTCCTGAATATTCCATAAGCCCCAACTGGGTAAGCCGGAATATTGCAAGCCTTGAACGGTGTTTCGGGCTGCCATCAGAGCGCGATCGTTGACCAGAAAAATCACGGGCAGATTCTCCTGCACGACCTGCTGATAGTCGGCATACACCTGCTTGCGTTTGGCTTCGTCGAGTTCTCTGGCTCCGGCAATCATCAGGCGATCGATGTCCTGTTCAAAGTCATAGGGCTGCCAGCCTTCAATGGGCGGTTGACCCGGCTGCTGCTTTAGGTTGAAGGAATGGGAAGCACCGCTACTAAGCCAAAGATTTGCGGCTGAGTGAGGTTCAATACCGCCTGTAAAGCCGATCATGTGGGCATCCCATTCGCGGGAGCTAGAGGTTTTTTCCACGAGCACGTTGAAGTTTAGCGGCGTGAAATCGACCTGGATGCCAATTTTGCTGAGGTCT
>JBBSCL010000761.1:0-1919 GCA_038250345.1 Leptolyngbyales cyanobacterium | reverse complement strand
TTCGGAGGGGCGATCGCCTAAGTGATCTTCCACAATGCGATCGCTGCCTTGAGTAAAGTCGATGGAAAGCAGCCCAAACCGTGGCGTGTAAGATCCCCACTCGTAGTTGTCTGTAAGCGACCAGTGCATATAGCCCACCATTGGCACACCTTCCTTAATCAATCGCTCTACTTGAAACACATGGGCTTTCAAAAACTCGCTGCGTTGCAGTTGATCCCCACGACGAGATGCCACGCTATTATCCGGTTTACGGCGTAACGCCATCCCATTTTCAGCAATTAAAATCGGATAATTGCCAATTTCCTGAGCATAAAACTTACAGAAAAAATGCAATCCCTCTGGCAAACTGCGCCAATCCCACCATTTGCTGGTGATGCCGCTCATCAGCCAGCCGCGAAAGTCTTTCGTCTCAAACTCAAAATCAGAAAACGAGGGCAACCGAAAAACATGGGCAATAAAGGGATCGTAGTAGTCAATCCCAATAAAATCGAACACTTGAGTGCGGGGTGAAGCTTCCAGTTCTTGCAAAAAGCTGCCTAAGTGACGCGCATCAAAATTACGTCGCCCCAGTCGATTGCTAAACCAGTGAGCGAAGCGCCCTAGTTGATAGGGCAAATCGCGCCGAAACGAAAGATTTGCAGTTTTTAAGGCGGCTTCCATGCGCTGTGCATTGGCGTAGACATAGGCTTGCAGGTCGGCGGGGTCTACCGATCTCAGCCGCAAACTGAGCAAATCCCAAATGACTTTTTCAGACCAGTAGAGATCGCTGCAATAGGTGTTGAGCGATACGCGGGGAGTTGCCCAACCTTCGGATTCATACAGGTCGTGAATCAAATTATAGGCACGTACATGAGCCGCTAGCAAATGGTTGTAGGCTGGAAAAACCGATCCGATCCCCAGCATGGAATCGGTAGGAAATTGCCCACTTAGGTAAGTGTTAGAAACTAGAATATTGGGTTCATTCAGGGTGATATACCAGTGGATCGGGGCAAGCTGATGATGGTCGATCAGGCGACGATTAATATGAGCCACCGTGGTTTGAACATACTCGCCAAAGCGATCGATGGTGTCTTCTGTAAGCCATGCATCTAACCCTAGCCAAGCGGGATGGGTGAAGTGATGCAGGGTGATCACAGGCTCCAGCCCATGGCGGCGACAGGCAGCAATGCGATCGGTGTATCCATCTAGCGCATCTAGGTCAAATGCTGGAGGCGCAGATAGAGAGATTTCTGTAGACGGCTGAATTCGCGCCCATTCTAAACCGAGGCGAAAGGCAGTCAGTCCCATCTTCTGACAGGCTTGAAAGTCTTCTTCGTAGCGCGTCCAAAATTCTGCTGCTGCGCCTGTTCTCATCACGCTGCCGCGCTGTTCACTGAGAAACCAGTTGTTTTTGGGTTCGCCTTCGCCGTTGTAGCCGCCTTCAATTTGATAACCGGAGGTGGCGACTCCCCAAAGAAACGGTTCTGTTGTTGAAGGTGAAGGGGAAAGGTTGAAATTACTCTGCATGGGCGATTCGTAAAACGTTAGCTAAGTTTTCCAGAGGACTCCCTGCGGGAATCGCGCTTGGTTTTATTGGACTGGTTTCTAATTCGCTTACTTCTAAAGTCTGCATCACTCGACGAGCGTGGAGATCATTCAGGATGTGTTCTGCAATATTGAGGGCAGCCCGTGGTTGCCCTAGTTCTAATGCCGACTGATGCATTTCGGCAAGGCGATCGGGGCGCTTCAACAGATATAGAACAGCAGGTGCCACCATCTCCGGCAGTCGTAGCTGCACGCCAGCACCCGCAGCAGCAATTACGTCGGCATTTTGCTCCTCTTGCCCAGGAATCGGGTCTACGATCACCATTGGGGTTCCTCGCGCTAAAATTTCGCTGGTAATTAAGCCGCCTGCTTTGGTGACTACCAAATCACTTGCC
>JBBSCL010000760.1:0-1925 GCA_038250345.1 Leptolyngbyales cyanobacterium | reverse complement strand
TTGCCAGCATAGTCAGACAGAGAAATAGGCTTGCCGTTCGTGTCGTTGACGGTAAAATTGGGAGCAATATCACCAATTGAAAGTGGCATAGGGTGAAGTCCTTTCTGGCGCGAGAATGGTGCAGATCGTAACATTTATGGGGTTCTAAAGCGCGATCGCCTGGACTTGGAAAAAACTTGGGAAAGCGATCGCTCAATGGTTGCGAAATTGATCAAGGCTATGCACCTCTGGCATTTATCAAAGAGGAGGGTGAACGAAATCTTGCGCGGGATGTTTGTACCACAGCAAAAATGCGATCGATACATATAGGCTTTCCAGCCCACGACTGAGGCTCCAAATCCGTTAATTTCTGAGATGCCGCGCTGTTTTCGTCCACCCGTTCACCCGTCATTCAGTGGCTCTTTACCCCTTGCGCTGCTCCATTTCCCCTCTGGCTCACTTATCCTAGAAAGATAGGCATTAAGGTAACCGTATGCAGTCAGGTTGGCGGATCGGATCTTTGTTTGGCATTCCCTTTTACATTGATCTGTCCTGGTTCATTATTTTGTTTTTGATTGCGGTGCCCACGGCAGCCAATTGGCAGGTAAGGTATCCGGAGTGGAGTGTTTCCACGGCTTACCTGTCAGCGTTTGCGATGGCACTCTTATTTTTTGGCTCGGTAGTGCTGCACGAATTGGGTCATAGTTTGGTGGCGTTATCGCAAGGAATCAAGGTCACATCAATTAAGCTGTTTTTGTTTGGTGGCGTTGCCTCGATCGAGCGCGAATCAAAAACTCCTGGCAAAGCCTTTCAGGTGGCGATCGCCGGTCCTGCGGTTAGCTTAGTTCTATCTGTTTTGTTGGCGCTTTTTGCAAATGTATATCCTGGGGTCGATACTCCAATCAATGTAATTGCCCAATATTTGGCAACTACCAATCTGGTCTTGGCACTCTTTAACCTGCTGCCCGGTCTCCCGCTAGATGGTGGACAGGTGGTAAAAGCAGCCGTTTGGAAAGCGACGGGCAGTCGATTTAAGGGGATTCGATGGGCGGCAAAATCGGGAGCTATTTTAGGGTGGAGCGCGATCGCCTTGGGTGGCTTTTCATTGTTATCAGGCGCTAGCAATGGCTTATGGTTTATGTTGCTGGGCTGGTTTGGCATTCAAAATGCAGGCAGCTACGATCGCATGACCGAAATTCAGGAAACGTTGCTTTCGCTGAAAGCCAGCGATGCCATGACTCGTGAGTTTCGAGTGGTTGATGCCAACATGAGTTTGCGTGAGTTTGCCGATAAATATCTGCTGTTGGCTACTCAGTCGGAAGTCTATTTTGCATCTTCCGATGGGCGCTATCGGGGCTTAGTGGCATCAGACGATCTACAATCGGTAGAACGCAGCCGTTGGGAACGGGAAACCCTGTTTCAAATTATTCACCCACTCGACCAGATCGCGACGGTTGCGGAAGCGACTCCCTTGGCGACGGTGATTCAACAGTTAGAAAAAGATGCTTCGCGGCGAATGACCGTTTTGTCTCTAGCGGGGGCGGTTTCTGGAGTCATCGATCGCGGCGATATTGTTCGGACGTTGGCACAAAAGCTAAAAATGCCGATTACGGATAGCATGATCAAACAGATTAAAGAAGATGGCACCTATCCACCTGGCTTTCAGATTGCGGCACTGGCAGAGTCGGCGATGGAAGCAGGGGAAAAGTAAGCTTTGCCTTACAGGTTTTGGGTACTGAGCAACGTTAGGGACTGAGTGCTACAGCTTGCTGCCATTCCGTGTCGGAGAGTGGCAGCATTTGAAAATCAGCGTTGAAGCAAGTTTTAGCGGAATTGATTAAGGCTGCCATCACCGATTCAGCCTCAATTTGATTGCGCGAGAAGGACAAATTTGGCAGCATTGCATTGGTTTCAAAGACCTGATAAAACAGGTCAGCATCCGGGTT
>JBBSCL010000759.1:0-1927 GCA_038250345.1 Leptolyngbyales cyanobacterium | reverse complement strand
GTACCCAGATTGATAGAATTAAGTTTGGATTATTTTTATCACCCTATGACGTTTGTTGTTAGCGGCTTTTTTCTTTCTTATTCTTCTTTGATTGGCGTTTTGCCTGGTTTAGATACGTTGATGTCTACGCAAGGCATTATGGTAGGTTTGCTTGCTGCCTACGCAGGTGCCATGTGGATGTTTTTGACGAGTGCGCCCAAGGTTCACACGGTCATGGTGTCGGACTTGGAACTAGCGCGGCGATTGTATGAGGGGATGCTGGAGTTGCCTGCGGCAGATGTGCCACTGCATTACTATTACAACTATGAGCAATCCCTAGGCACAGCCATGATTGATCCGATCTATATGTCACCGGGAATGGGGCGCTCTGCGATTGGCACGACAGGGCTTGCGGATGGATTGTGGTATCAGTTGAAAAAAAATAGTCAACTCCATATCGTTTCTGGGGCAAGCATGGGTGATAAAAACCGTCAGCGTCATGTGTCGTTTGATCGCGATTGTTTAGAGCAAGTGCTGCTGCGAATTCAAATGCGCGGGTTGAAGTATAAAATTCGGGATGAGAAGCCGCTGAATTTTTTGATTAAAGATTACGACGGTAATATTATTGAACTGGCGGAAGTCTCTAATTAGAACGCTAAATGGGAATCGCGATCGACTTTGGTACTAGCAACACGGTGATTGCCCGATGGAACCGAGCTACTCAACAGCCTGAAACTATTACCCTGCCTGGAATTTCTTGGAAAGCGGCGCAAAATCCAGCCTTGATTCCTAGCTTGATTTATGTGGAGGATGCCAGCCAGGGAAAGGTAGTAATTGGGCAGGCAGTGCGCGATCGCGCCTTAGATCTTGCCAGCGATCGCCGATTTTTTCGCAACTTCAAACGCGGGATTGGGTCACCCATTCAGGGGTTTTTGCCAGAACTGGATGGGCAACCGATTCGGTTTGAGCAACTAGGGCAATGGTTTTTGGTGGATGTGATTCGGCAACTCAAAGCCAGCGATCCTGAGGTGGCTGAGTCGGTCGTTTTTACCGTACCAGTGGATAGCTTTGAATCCTATCGCCTGTGGTTGGGGCAAGTGTGCCAGGTGTTGCAGCTTGACCAAGTGCGGATGTTGGATGAACCAACGGCGGCAGCACTGGGCTATGGATTGGGCGATTCCCATAAGGGATCTGCTTTGCAGAATCGCGAAACTTTGTTGGTGGTTGATTTTGGCGGCGGCACCCTGGATTTATCGCTCGTTCAATTAGACAGCGCTCAAGCCAGCACTAAGCCTCTGGGCTTTATTTTGCAATGGGGACAAAAATCTTTTGCAGAGCAGTCAGGGCAGCGACCCAAAATTGCCAGAGTCTTGGCAAAAGCGGGACAGAATTTAGGCGGCTCTGATATCGACAACTGGCTAGTCGATTACTTTGCAGAATCACAGGATTTGGTGATTAGCCCGTTAACCACCCGATTAGCCGAGCGCTTAAAAATTCAGCTTTCTTTGCAAACTCAGGCGCAAGAGGTTTATTTTAACGATGAAACCTTTGATAGCTATGATCTGCAACTCACCCGATCGCAGTTTGAACACATTCTGATCCAGCATCAATTTTTCGATCGCCTAGACGACTGTATGAGCCAGGTATTGCAACAGGCGCGGCGGCAGGGATTGGAGGTGAAGGATATTGATGCCGTGTTGCTGGTCGGTGGAACGGCACAAATTCCGGCAGTGCAAACCTGGGTGCAGCAATACTTTGATGTCAGCAAGATTCGGTGTGAAAAGCCGTTTGAAGCGATCGCTCAAGGGGCGCTGCAACTGAGCCAAGGCATGGAAATCAAGGACTTTCTCTATCACAGCTACGGCATTCGCTTTTGGGATCGGCGTAACAATCGCCATAGCTGGCATCCAATTATCAAAGCGGGGCAAGCCTACCCAATGGAAAGCCC
>JBBSCL010000758.1:0-1933 GCA_038250345.1 Leptolyngbyales cyanobacterium | reverse complement strand
ATCAATCCACCCCCCACAGATTCTGCCGTCTCAGGATAGGCGGCTAGATATGCCTTGCCTTCAGGCGCTTCAACAAATTCATCAACCAAATCTTCAACATACTCTTCCAAGGCATCAATCGCCTCGTCGTAGTCTGTGATGCGATCGATACGGGACAGATCAAAAGTCATAGCAGCTAACCCTGCTTATTGTTATCTGTACTATTATTGCGAATTGTACTTGTACGTTCGCAAATAGTCTTTAAAGTTTGTCCTCATGGAGAAAAGATAGCTTCTCGTGAAGCTCTCGCTAATGCAAGCACTTCTACCTCATCAGGAGGACTCAATGGATGATAGGATAGCTCAAACAAAGGGGCGACTGAATTTTAGTCGGCGTTGAGAGTGCTTCCGAAACAGCATAGAACTGTCCTCTTTCTAGGTTGGCAATATCCTTGCCACTCCCGCCCCGTCGCATAAGCTGATCTCTAATGACATCAATGGCAGCGGGTGAATTAGCGCGTCCATAAAACTGAGTCGAGCAATTGGCGGTAGTCCTATTTCTTAAAGGCTGGAGAATAAGCGCTATTTTCAGAAGTCCTGCTAGGTAAGGCTCCCAGGACTGTGCTTTTTTCTTTGTCCTTTACGTAAGGGCACTACCCTGCTGTTGTCCTAACTGGAAATGGGCAACCCGAACTCTCCGCAGCCAGTGATCGCGTAATAGTAACACTGCGCTTTACCATCGTTCATAATCGACTCGGCACGGCGGCGGGCATTTTCAATCACTCATTACCCATCTTCCAGCGGTGCTGCCTAAAAGATCTCTTAAATCAAAACCTGTCTATTATTGTGAATTGTACTTTCTATGGAGCTAAGCGGATTCGAACCGCTGACCTTCTCAATGCCATTGAGACGCGCTACCAACTGTGCTATAGCCCCTTGTGCATCAATTATAATGCCTTGAGACAGGAAGAACCGTCAACTTGTTAAATTCAAACTCTTCACCAACCTTAACCGATGACTGAAAACTCCCGCGATGATGCATCCACTCCCGATAAACCTGAGATCAACGCCTCAGAACTATTTCTCAATCTTCGTCGCAAGCAGGGAAGCTGGGTGTCATGGGGACAAGCCTGCCAAACGTTGCAAAAAGCGGGTTACGATGCCCAAACTATTTTTGAAGAGACTGGATTTGAACCGATTCAACAAAACCAGGTGATTGTGGGCGCTCAGGTTCATGCCACGATTATGGCGGTGGGCGTATCTGAAGCGACGCGATCGCTGTTCGATCGCAAAGGCAGCGACATTTTGTATGAATTGCGGATCTTAACCCAGGCTGAACGAGCCGCGACTGCGGATTTAGTGCAGGAAAAGGGCTTAGATATTGATGAAGCAAAGGATGTGGTTAAAGCTGTCAAAGATTTTTCGCGCTTAGGTACGATTCCTGAAGGATTTAGCCCGCATCCGGGTGATGTGGTGGCGTATCAATCTTGGAAACAGGCGCGCCAAAAAGCTGATTTACAAGAGCGATCGCGCTTGATTGCGAAAGGGCTGCGCTTTGCCCATAGCGAACCCGCCCGCAAGCAAATCGAAAAACTGCTCACCGATTTTGCCGTGGTGTCATCCAAGCCAGAGCCGTTACTGCCGCTTTATCGATTGGAAGAAGATGAATTTTTGCCCCGGATTATTCCGGTTGTGGGCAAGTTTCCCCTAACCAAAACTGACCTGCAAGCGGTGCCCATAGTGGAAGAAGAAGACTCCTTTGGTATGGTGCAGTTCACTGGCACTGGGGCTTGGGTGGCGGTGCCCGGTTGGCAGGTGATTCGGCTGGCAGAAGACCCAGTTGCCGTTTTGGAAATCAGCGATCGCCTGCCTACTACCCTTCCTGGCAGAGCAGAGGAAGTGTTGATCATCGTTGATCGCGCCCAGCGCACTTGGGATGCCAGCAGCTACTTTTT
>JBBSCL010000757.1:0-1955 GCA_038250345.1 Leptolyngbyales cyanobacterium | reverse complement strand
GTGATTCACCTTTTAGAGTTATTACCCCGAAAGCATCGGCTTTTAGGGTGTTATCCCGAAAATTTCAGTGCGATTTCAGCACGATCGCCCTGATATTGCCTGCCCCTTGGTTGATGGCTAAATACTCATCACTGATTCCTCCGTTTTGCCTAACTGGAGAGCGTAGAGATTGGCATAAACGCCTTGTTGGGCAATCAGTTCGGCATGAGTGCCTTGTTCGATGATTTGCCCTTGTTGAATCACTAAAACTTGATCGGCTTGGATGACGGTGCTGAGGCGATGGGCGATCACAAAGCTGGTGCGATTTTCTAATAGACGGGCGATCGCAGCCTGCACCAACGCTTCTGTGCGAGTATCAATGCTGCTGGTCGCCTCATCCAAAATCAGGATGCGCGGATCGATTAACACTGCACGGGCAATGCTGATGAGTTGGCGCTGTCCTTGGCTCAAAGGCGCGCCCCGTTCTCCTAGCTGAGTGGTGTAGCCATGAGATAGCGACGTGATGAACTCATGTACATTTGCCGCCTGAGCCGCCGCTTCGATCGCCGCTTGGCTTGCGTGAGGTTGACCAAAGGCAATATTTTCAGCCACCGTGCCGCTAAACAATAGATTGTCTTGCAGCACAATGCCAATTTGTCGGCGGAGGCTGTTTTGAGTGACCGTGCGAACATCAACATCATCGATCGTCACTCTGCCACCAGAAACATCATAGAAGCGCGGAATCAAATTGATAATCGTGCTTTTGCCTGCTCCAGTTGCCCCGACTAAAGCAATCATTTGTCCCGGTTTAGCGTGTAGGCTAACTCCCTTCAGCACCAACTGATCGGTTGAATAGCCAAAAGTGACAGACTCAAACTTCACCTCTCCCCACATCGGCGGCATTTCCGTCGCATCCGCTGCATCTGTAAGCTGGGCAGGTTCATCCAATAGCGAAAATATGCGCTCCAATCCGGCAAAGGCAGATTGAGCCTGGGTATAAAACTGGCTGAGAATTTGGATGGGGCGAAAGAATTGCTGCACATAGAGCAAAAAAGCCGTGACCACGCCGACCGTAGCGGCACCCGTCACCGCAAGATAGCCGCCATAGGCAAGCACTCCGGCGGTTGCGAGACTATTGAGAAAGTCGATCGAGGGTAGAAATGCAGCGGTAATTGCCACCGCCTGCACATTAGCATCGCGATTGGCGGCATTCAACAGGCTGAACTCTTCAATATTCAGATCAACCCGATTGAATGCCTGAGCTTCTTTGACGCTGCCAATGTCTTCTTCCAACCGGGCAGACAGGTCGCCGATCGTTTGACGGGTAACGCGAAATCTGGCTCGTGCCCACCGCGCAAACAATCCTGTGGTAAAAATCATCAGCGGCACGGCTAAGTTGCTGACTAAGCCAAGCTGTAGATTAATGAACAGCATGGCGATAACAATGCCGATTAAGCTAAACAGGTTGCCTAGCATCTGCGCCACGGTTTGACCAAATGCCTGATTGACGGTACTGACATCATTCAGCAATCGGCTCATCAGATCACCCGCTTCACTGCGATCGAAAAAGCTGAGGGGCAAACTTTGAATTTTGGTAAAAATATCCTGTCGCAGTTGGGCAAGCAACCGCTGCATAATCCAGCCGACGCGCAAAATCTGCCCCCGAATAGCAATGATGCCGATCAGATAAATCAGTGCTAATCCGCTTAACAGCAGTAATAAACCGCGCAAATTTCCCTGAGCAATGAGATGGTCGAGCGACCAGCCGAGGAAGAAAGGACCTACGGCTTGAGTGGCGGCACCAATCAAAATTAGGGCAAGGGCGATCGGAATTTCTTTGCGGTAGGGCTGGAAGTATTGGAAAAACCGCCGTACTGTGGAGAGTTGCCGAGTCGCTTTTTGCTCGGATGCGACTACGGGGCTTAGAACTCTCATAGGGTCTCCTTTGGCTTCAATGGGCTGATGCAGATGCATCT
>JBBSCL010000756.1:0-1963 GCA_038250345.1 Leptolyngbyales cyanobacterium | reverse complement strand
GTAAAGGGGTAGAAGCACTTGTGACAGGACTTGAAAAAGCAACTGTTTTAGGAAAGTCGCTCTCTTTTCAGTCAATGAATCCTCACACTCGTATCTTAGTGGAAGCTGAATGGGATCGGCAGCGCAACCTGCGATTTGGCTCCTGGGATGATGTTTTTGAATTGGAGCTAGAGCGCTTTTTAGAGGCTGCCAACCAAAATTTTCTAATGGAGGCGATCGCCAAACCTAAAGCTATTTCTGAGGGAACAAGAAAATAAACTGAAAGCTATCTTAGGATATAAGCGTGAAATAAGGTAAGTGCAATCTTCAGAGCGGTAGTTGGAAATGTCGGAGTCAATAATTTCCTCATGCATTGAAGATCCTATAGTTGAAGTCGATTCAGATTTAACAGGTTTACCAGTCAATCTAGATTTACTAGCCACACTAGATTTACTAGCCACATTAGATCAGAGTGAGGCAGTTTCCTATGTTCGGAGTCTAGCGATCCCGCTTTCTAAAGATCAGCTTCGGTCTAGCCTCCAAGCCTCCACGGTAGACGGCATTTTTGCCACCATTTTTTCTAACGCAACGGGTGGTGTGCTGCTGAGCAATTTTTTGGTAGGGCTGAATGCCAGTCCTAGCCAAATTGGGCTGTTGTCATCCATTCCCTTGCTGGCAAATCTGATGCAGCCTTTAGGGGCGCTGTGGGGCGATCGCGCGTCTAGCTATCATTGGTACTGCTTCTGGATCTACGTTCCGTCTCGGTTGCTATGGCTAATCTTGGCAGCCGCCATTTTTTGGGCTGGGCAGTGGAACGAACCAACTTGGGTAAACTTAACCTTGGTCATTGTCGGGTTAGCCTGCTTTTTGGGCGCATTGGGCAGTGCATCCTGGCTTAGCTGGATCGCAACCCTAGTGCCATCCCGTCTGCGTGGGCGCTATTTTGGCACCCGTGCCAGCGCCATCAGCTTGATGAATTTGTTATCAATCCCCGCTTTAGGCTGGATCATATCGGCGTGGGGTGGTGGCGATCTGCAAGGCTATGGCGTTGTCCTTCTGCTAGGCGTTGTTGCAGGCATGATCAGCCTAGGGTTTCAATTTTGGATGGCGGATGTTAGACCGGGCGATCGCTACACCGTTGAGGAAAAGCAGATAAAATCCACAATTATTTCTACCAGCGACGTGCAGAACACAGCATCCCAAAAGTTACCCGCGTCAAACTCCACATTAATCTCGCAATTCTTACAAAACACAAACTTTCTGTTATTTCTGTTGTATTTTGCTTTGTGGATGTTTGCGGTCAATCTGAGTGCGCCGTTTTTTAATGTGTATCTGCTGGATACTTTGGCAATTGATTTGCGCTGGGTCACCAGTTACAACAGTTTGCAGGCAGGTGCCCATTTAACAATGTTGGTCGTCTGGGGAAAGCTGGCAGATCGAATTGGCAATCGCCCAATTTTGCTGATCGATGGAGTGTTAGTAGCGCTGTTTCCATTGTTGTGGCTGATCACGGACGCAAATGATTTCTCTCTATGGCTCTGGTTTCCACTGTTGCATTTGCTGGCAGGTGGCAGTTGGGCAGCGATCGACCTGTGCAGCAATAACTTGCAGTTGGGGGTTGCACCCTTGCGACATCAACCGCTTTATTTTGCATTAGTGGCAGCGATCGCCGGAATTAGCGGTGCTTTGGGTACTTCGGTGGGCGGCTTTCTGGCAGAATTTGCGGACTACGGGGGCATTCTCGGAGTGTTTGCTTTATCCGCGATCGCCCGGCTGATTGCCTTAATTCCGCTGGTTTTTGTTAAAGAACAGGGCGGAAAATCTCTCCAACAAACCCTACGACTATTGCGGTCTAACCCATCGCCTCAGTTATCCGATTTAAGCTATTCATCAACCGTAAAATTAGTTAATCCCGTGCCAAATATAGCAATTACGGTTGAAATCAATAAATAGCAACGCCCATCACTTCAGAAATTTTGACAAT
>JBBSCL010000755.1:0-1972 GCA_038250345.1 Leptolyngbyales cyanobacterium | reverse complement strand
TCGACCTCCAAATTAGCTATGCTCAGTTTTTATCATGGGTTGGAAAAAGGCGCTGTGTAAGAATTTTTGTGATTTGCTCACAACTGAAGCTACAGTTTTTAGAATAAAAGCTTGATCAAGAGTGTGGGGAATCTATTTCATCGTTTTGGGTTAACAGGTTTAGTAGTTTGAGACTAACCGATGTTCACTATTCAAAAACACCTTTGTGCAATCTCTTTATTGTTTGCCTTGCTATCAACTGGGTTCCCTGCTGCCCATCCAATGCCAGTTTTTGCTAGCCAAACCAGCAGTCCAAAAGACTGTGACAATGATTTAGAGTGCTTTATCGATGCAGCCAAAAGTTGCACTCAGGCGTATCTTAAAAACTCTAAGCAGCTAGGTTTTTTAAGAGCCGAACGGCTAGAGATCCAGGGCGAAAAGGAAAGCAAGTGCCTCTACTATGCCTCATCAAAATCTGGGCTGCAAAACCGGGGCTTTGCCTGCCAGTTTTATACCACAGATGGCTTGGTTACGTGGATAGAGATGATCACTCGGCGCAGGAAGGTGATTTATGACTCGCGGGCTGTGGCGATCGCGAATCCCCAGGGTGTGCGTCAACGCACGATCGAAACCATCAATGGCGAAGATGTTGCTGAATGCCTCTGGCGCTAGGTAACAGTCAGGGATCTCAGGTAAACTAGCACGATGATCTAAGCGGAAGCCCATGAATATTGACGCTTCATTTCTTCGCCCTGACTACGAGAGCGATCGCTACAAAAATCTTCGCTACAAAAATCTTCGCTACAAAAATCTCAAAGCCTCAAGCTCCACACAACGCCACACCCAAACGAGTCTCACAGGTGGCGCGTTCCTCTGCCGTGAGTTGGCTCCACTCCACATCTCGCCGCATCAGTAGCCCATTTACCCCCGCTACATAGCGCGGCAGTTCCTTGTTTTCAATCACCTGTAAGGTTTGCATGTCATAGGTGGTATAGGTGGTCAGGTCTGGCGAGTCAAACTTCACATCTAGAACGGTGATGCTTTTGCGGGGAGGCAGCGTCCCGTCGATGAAAGGGCGAGGTCCCGATCCCAAAATGCCCATGTGTAAAAACTGCATCTTGCCGCGATGGGCTGGATAGTAGGTGTGGTGATGTCCGCTGATATAGGTGTGAACCTTGTATTTTTCCAGCATTGCCCGAAGCTGATCGGCATTATCCATCACGTCTCCGGCTTGGTCGCGCCCAACAGCAACCGAATAAAGCGGTAAGTGTCCCAGTAAAACTCGCATTTTGGCAGATTGAGCTTTTTTGCTGGAGAGTGCCTTTTCAACCCAAGCCAGCTTTTCCTGGGGAATGTGGCTGGAGGAACCATCCCAAACTAAGAAGAAAATGTCTTTGAATTCGTAGGTGTAGTAAAAGGGAAACTCAAATTTGTCGATGAAGGATACGCCGGGACTATGAGCCGGATCTTTCCAATATTCGGCGGTGGCGGTTCGCTCTCGCTCAAACAAAAACTTGCCAGAAACTCCCAATGCACTGGATGAATCGTGGTTCCCCACGGTGAAGCCGTAAGGCAGTTTCATTTGGCGAATCGGTGCCGCGACCTGCTTGTCAAATGCTGCCCACATTTCTCGTAGGCGGACATCGGTGAGGGTGGGGTCTTGTCCGGCAACCATGTCGCCGCTGCACAGCACCATGTCTGGATTCCAGAACGGGATTAGCTTTACGCCTTTATCCACTTCTTGCGGATAGGTCGTCGCGCCGTAATAGTCATTTAGGTCGCTGATCACCACAAAGCGGACATCGCCACGGGGCGGGTTAAACAAGCCTTTGGCACCTGCACTTGCCGCGATCGCCATTGTCTCCGGCGGAATCGGGATAGCAGCAGCTTGGGGCGCAGATTGGGAAACCGTTGTTGTAGTAGACGGTTCAGCTTGGGGCATTTGAGCCTGACACGCATGGAGGGTTAAAGTTAGCCCTAACCCAAACACAGC
>JBBSCL010000754.1:0-1975 GCA_038250345.1 Leptolyngbyales cyanobacterium | reverse complement strand
CTATTGATGTGAAACTCGCCACCCGGACGAGAATTGACAAAGCCCAGGTTTTCCAGCTTTTTGATCGTCAATGCTGGAAAAGCCCGCTGATGAATTGTCATCACCTCATGTGCCAGTTCGGTCACATTCAAACCGCCCAACCGAGACGCAGTGCCCGAAAAGCCGAGGTTGAGCAAGTCGCCGCCAATGCCGATCGCCTCAAAAATCTGTGCGCCGTGATAGCTCGATAGCAGCGAAATCCCCATCTTCGACATGATTTTCAGCAAGCCGTCTTCGATCGCCCTGCGGAAGTTGGTTTCGGCTTTCACCAGGGTAATTTGCTTCAGCTTGCCTCGCTCCATAAAGCCCTGAGTTTTAGGATCGTGCCACCACTGCCGTACAGTTTCCAACGCCAGATAAGGACAAACCGCACTGCCGCCAAAGCCAATCAGGCAGGCAAAGTGATGGGTACTCCAGCATTGGGCGGTATCGACGATCAGGGAGGCTTTCATCCGCAAGCCTTGACGAATCAGGTGATGGTGAACCGCACCCACCGCTAGCAAAGGAGGAATGTAGCTAAAGTCAGCGCTGATATTGGCAGGAGTGCCGTCTTGAGCCGCGCGATCGCTCAAAATCAAAATCTTTTTGCCTGCTTTGACTGCTGCGGTTGCCTGCTGACAAAGTTCTATCACCGCTTGTAGCAATCCATCAGGACCCAAAGCAATTTTGAACAAAGTCGAAAGCGTTGCCGTCTCAAACCCGGATTCACGAATGTGATCCAGTTCAGCATCGTTCAGCACGGGGCTATCCAGCTTGATTAACCGAGCCGATTCTGGCTTCGCTTCCAGCAGATTGATCCGTTCGCCTAACTGCATTGTTAACGACATAACCAAGCGTTCGCGATAGGGATCGATCGCCGGATTGGTTACCTGAGCAAACCGCTGCTTGAAATAGTCATACAGCACATGGGGTCTAGCCGATAGCACCGCTAACGGAATGTCATCTCCCATGCAAAAGGTAGGTTCTTTGCCCTGAGCCGCCATTTCTTGAATCGTCAACTCTACATCTTCTGCCGTAAAGCCAAAGGCAGTTTGGTAGCGCAAAAACTCTTGTTGTTCCAACCTCGGCGCTTCATTCTCAAATGGTTGAACTGCCAACTCTTGGCGATACTGCTTCAGCCATTCACCATAGGGATGGGCTTGGGCAACCTGCTGCTTAATTTCCCAATTTTTGAGAATTTTGTGGGTTTTCAAATCCACCGCAATCATCTGCCCTGGACCCAGCCGTCCTTTTTCTAAAATTTCGGCTTCAGGAATGTCTACCACACCTGCTTCTGAGGCAACAACAATGTAGCCATCGCGGGTGATCACATACCGAGCAGGACGTAGCCCGTTGCGATCGAGCGATGCACCCACCACTTTGCCATCACAAAATACTAAAAGCGCTGGACCATCCCACGGTTCTTGAATGCCGCTGTAGTATTCGTAGAAATCGACAATTTCTGGATAATCGGCTAAATCAGGCTGATTGTTGTAAGCCTCTGGCACCATGATCATTAGCGCTTCTTGAGGGCTGCGACCCGATCTCACCAGCAGTTCACACACGTTATCTAGGTTGGCAGAGTCGCTGTTCTCCATCCGCACGGTGGGCATTAAATCAGGCAGGCGATTCTTAGACGCAGATTCTCCACTGATATTTTCTTCACTGACCTGCCAGCATTGATGCACCAAATCTGGCTGTTTCGCCATCATCCAGTTGATGTTCCCCAGTAAGGTATTAATTTCTCCATTGTGCCCCAATAGCCGCATGGGTTGAGCCAGCGGCCATTTAGGCAGGGTATTGGTACTGAAACGGCGATGATACAGAGCAACGGCGCTCTTGTAGTCTGGATGTTTTAGATCCGCGTAAAACTCACCCAGCACCTCCGATCGCACCATGCCCTTATAAACAATCGTCCGGTTAGAGAAGGAACAGAGGTAAAAGTCCTCTACTGCTT
>JBBSCL010000753.1:0-1988 GCA_038250345.1 Leptolyngbyales cyanobacterium | reverse complement strand
GACCTGCGCTCAACAGCTACAGCAGGCAGGCTACCGGGTGGCAGTGCTAGAAAAATCTCGCGGAGTGGGTGGACGGTTGGCAACTCGTCGCCTCTCCCACGATCGCGCTGATCATGGCACCTGCTATCTCTCGCCCAAAGGGGAATTGTTTAGGGAATTGATCGCGCATTTGCTAGAAAAAGATGTAGTGCAGGTTTGGACGGATACGGCTTATACACTGAGTAGCGATCGCACGCTGCAAGCAAGCCCTGATCGCGTACCTCGCTATGTTGCCCCCGACGGCATGAGCGCGATCGCCAAATATCTAGCAACGGGACTCGATATTCGATTGAGTCAGCGGGTGATTGGATTGGAGCTAACATCTGACCAAACTTGGACATTGACCATCGAAAACACTCAGCCAGATGCCGCAGCACCATCAACCTTAAAAGCCAGCGCTGTGTTAGTTGCCATCCCTACGCCTCAAGCTGTCACTTTATTGGAACCGCTCGAAAAAACCATTGTTTCCACTGAATTGATCCAACCACTGCGATCGGTGGAGTTTGATCCCTGTATCGTAGTCATGGCAGGTTATTTAGAAGATTGCTTACAACAGTGGCAGGCAACCTATGGCGATGTGAAGGCGATCGCGACTCAGCATCCCGATCTAGGCTGGATTGGTCTAGACAGCAGCAAGCGGCGCACTGCTTCCCAACCAATATTTGTCGTGCAAAGTACGGCTGCATTTGCCAACCAGTTTTTGGACGCTGCCGATCTATCTCCGGTAGGACAAAAACTCCTGCAATCTGCTGCCGAACACCTGCTTCCCTGGCTAGCAACCCCGGAATGGACGCAGGTGCATCGCTGGCGTTACTCCTTTGCGGCTCGTCCTTTGAGCGATCGCTATTGGTCGGCTGAAACGCCAGCCCCCTTGGTTTGTGCGGGCGATTGGTGCGGCGGGATGCGGGTAGAAAGCGCTTTGTTGTCTGGACTATCAGCGGCAGATTATTTGAACCAGCAAATGGGCGATCGCACGATTGCCACCCCTCAATTTTGGCAAGCAATGTAGAGTGACCGATGCCTTTATCAACGGTCTTTCACCATCATCAAAAACTTGGCATACTCTAAGGTAAAGTGACTTGGAGAATAACGATGTTTGTGAAGACTGATCACTCCATGGGGAAAATATTAACGACCCTGACGGTCAAAAATCGAATTGATGAAGCAAACGCTGCTCAAGGGCTAATTTCAGCGGAAGACGTGCGGTCTGTCGTTTTGCATGATGTGTTGGTAGATACGGGGGCAACAACGCTCTGTCTCCCTGCTGCCGTGATTGCTCAACTAGGGCTAGCATTACTCAAAGAAGTAGATGTGACCACTGCTACCGGACTCAGTACCGCGCGAATTTTTCAGGATGCTAAGATTTCGCTGCTGGGGCGAGAGGGCACATTTGAATGTCTGGAACTGCCGGGTGGTCGCAATTCCTTGCTGGGGGTGATTCCGCTGGAAGCGCTGGGTCTGGAACCTGACCTCCGCAATCAGACTTTAAAAGTGCTGCCATCTGAATCAGTGGATACTTATCTAACAATCCTTTACGTAATAGACCTCTTGCAAGTTATATGAAAGTCAATCAACTACTGTGGTTATGAAGCTTGCTTTCGTTTGAAGATTCGTTCAATCATCGTTTCAGCTTAAATCCTTCTTATGGTTGAGAACAGCGATCGCAGTTATCGTTAAGCTAAAGTGGTTCTACAGTCATCCGTTACTGCATCATGGCAAAAGAAAACAACCAAGCTAATTTTTTCCTGCGATATCTTTCCACCGCTCCTGTTCTCGCGGTCGTTTCGACATCCGTCGCATTTTCCACGTGGGCAGTATTCAATTACTTTTTCCCAGATCTGCTGTTCCATCCAATGCCATAAAGCGATCTTCAGCCAAGCTTTTACCGTTGAGATTGTGCCCTCAGGTGAGATTGTGCCCTTCGGCTTCGCTCAGGGCACAATCATTAG
>JBBSCL010000752.1:0-1998 GCA_038250345.1 Leptolyngbyales cyanobacterium | reverse complement strand
TACCGTTGCCAACTCAATCCGAGCGCGAGTAATGGACACAACAAAAGGCTGTCCTTGATCCCGACGAATTTCCAGGCTAACTTTTGTGCCAACATCGCCACGAATCAAATTGGAGGCGTTCTCTACCGTCATGCCCTTCGTTAGTTTGCCGTTGATCGACACAATGCGATCGCCCGACTTAAGACCCGCTTTAAGGGCGGGCGAATTTTCAATCGGCTCTACTACCATCAATGCTTTTGTTTGTTCAGCAACTTCTAGGCGAATACCAATCCCAGAAAGCTCTCCAGAGGTTTGATTAGTTAATGCCTCATACTGCTTTGGATTCATGAAGCGAGTATAGGGATCATTCAGCTTTTCTAGCTCCTTGCGGAGTGCCGTGTAAGCCTGATCACGGGAACTATAATTTTTGTCTAAAAGGCGCTGTCGAACCTGTTGCCAATCAACTCGGTTAAATGTGTCGTCAACGTATTCACGATTAACAATTTGCCACGCTTCGTCCAGAACTGCTTTAGGACTATCCTGCAAAGCTGCTCGTACACGACCCAGCCCAGGACCAAACAAGGATACTGCGGCAGTAGCTACAACTGCTCCTCCGCAAAGCGCCAACTTTGAGAGTGAAACGTGCTTCAAGGTTCGGTTCATTAGAATAACTCAGAGAGCTAATGGATTAATTTTCTAGGGTACAGGTGAGCTATATGCGTCAATAAAGCAAGCAGCCTTAAAACGCATGAGATCTACTACAGATGCAAACTTATGTTAACGGGAAAACCTTACGGAACTTATGCACAGTCTGGATTCCAAGACCACAATAGCGAAGTCAGTGGCTTTAGATCGATCCAAAAGATGACAGTTCTTAAATTGTCTTACCCGATTAAATGCATCTAGCAGGTCAGGTGAAGCTCAAAAACTAATTATAGTCTTTGCGCTAATGTAACTGAAATCGTCTGATTCGACTAGGTTTAAACCGTAAATTTTGCTGAAGATTTTATATTTTTTTGTCTATCTGATCGAATACAAGCAGGCAAAATTCAATTACATTGAACGAGAAAGTCATCAGGATTTCGCAGAAGGTTCAAAGATGGAGATCTTTAAGCAAAAAAACAGTTCACAATGGCTGAAATCAGTGATGCTAAGCACGATCGCCCTAGCTGCACTAGTTGGAGTGATTTTGATGCAGCGATCGCAGCTTGACCAGCCATCTCAGTGGGCAGAAAACCCTAAACAGGCTGAAGAGCAAGAAACTCTAAAATTAAAGCTGCTAAGCCGCACTCCGACCTTTGGGTTTGATAATGTGGTGTCAGACTGGGTATTTCTCAACTTTTTGCAATACTACGGCGATGATGACGCACGCAAAAAAACAGGATATTCCCTCAGTCCTGTTTACTTTGACATTGTGACCCGCCTTGACCCCCGGTTTACTGATGTTTATATGTTTATTTCTAGCGCGGTGTCTTATCAATTGGGTAAGCCCGATCTTGCCATTGATCTAATGAAACGTGGCACAGAGGCTCTCTCTCCAAAAGCAAATCCAAAAGCGTTTCAGGTCTGGCGTTTTATGGGGTTGGATCAACTGCTGTTGCAAGGAGATATTCCCGGCTCCATCCACTCCCATGAGATGGCAGCCCAGTGGGTAAAAGGAACACCGGATGAGGATCTTGCGCCGCTTTTTCAGGGAACGGCAAATTTTTTGCGGAATGATCCCAATAGTCTGCCGGTGCGAGTTTTTTCGTGGGGATCGATTTATGAACAGGCGCGAATGGTTGGAGATCAGCCAACCCAAGACCGGGCAAAACAGGCGATCGCAGAGCTAGGCGGCAAGATTTTTGAAAAGGATGGACAAACAGTGATTCAGCCTCCTGTCAGCAAGCCGCCGAAAAAAGCGCCAACGCAGTAAAGAGGAGCGTTTTATTCCGGCACGATCGCGACTTTAATCACCTTGCGATCGCGCATCTCTTCAAACACTTGCCCTAGATTGCTGAGGGGCTGTTCACCGCTGAG
>JBBSCL010000751.1:0-2004 GCA_038250345.1 Leptolyngbyales cyanobacterium | reverse complement strand
TTCACGTTTGTGACGGGTAATGACCTCTTCAGTGTGCCTTAGGCGATCGCTCTTCTAAACTCTCCCAGTTGACCATCTAAATCATTGATAAGTCACCCGATACTTCTAGACGGGTAGCTGTGCCTGAACTCATAAATATTTCAGACAAATTTTCGGAGACGGAGGGGCTAATCCAGCCCATTTGTCGAAGTAAATGAACTGCAACGGCGTGTTTTGCTCGTTTTGCACCATCCATCACCTTAATCGCCAGTCCCATGCCTTCACCCACGCGCCCAACGCACTGTATCCCCTCGGCTCCAGATTTACTCACCAGTTCTCCTTCAGTCAGGCGCATTAGCTCCGTATCAAATTCTCCGGCTCCTGCAACGAGCATGGGATGATGCACCATTGCTCGAATGATTCGTTCCATATCTAAACTGTCGCCAGAGACAAGCCGAGCATAAAGAGTCGCCATCTGTCCCATTTGCAAAAAGTAAGTGGGTGCGCCACAATCATCACGAGCGGCAATTAATTCTTCTCCCGGCATACCCAAAAGTTCTGCAAGCTTTTGCAAGATGAGTTGCTGTACAGGGTGATTGGGTTGCAGGTAGCTGTTGAGCGTCCAGTTGCGCTGCTGACAGACGGCAAGCATCCCAGCGTGCTTACCAGAGCAATTGTATTCCAGTGGGCTTTTCTTTCCCTCTGGAACCGGGCACTGTAGCGCTGAAGGATCGATATCTGCACGCCAAAGAATGTTAAATGCCTGCCTAACTTGCTCTACAGTGCCCCGATGAGAGCTACAGATAATTGCCAAATCGCGATCGCTCAATCCATAGCGTTCTAGGGTGCCTGTAGTGGTCACCGCCAAAGCCTGAAAGGGTTTTAATGCCGAACGAATAAAAGTTGCTGTTTCGGCACTGCCAGCAACCGATAAAATGCGCCCGCGATCGTCACTCACAACCGCTTGCACTCGATGCATTGATTCAACAAGCCCTTCGCGCAAAAGTCGTACTACGAGTTCTGCTGCTTGTGTTCGTCGTCCCCGTGGTGTAGTCATGGCACAACTCTATCATCAGACGGGAACGGCGACACATTTTCTTTGAAAGCGGCAAGAAAAAGAACATTAATCTCGAATACCAGATCAAGTTTTAAGCTCAGTTATTTTCATTTATAGATTACTCCACTGAAATTCGGCTCAAAACTAGACTAAAATTTCATGGGAAATAGCCATTTATTTAGCCCATGCAGCCGCGATCGCTTAAACCCTGGAAAACCATCAACACAGAGCCAATATTTGAGGCTCCACCTTGGCTGACGCTTTCTGTAGAAGAGGTTCAACTGCCCGATGGTCGCCTTGTTTCTGACTACTATCACATTCAGTTACAAGATTATGCGGTCATTTTTGCTCAGGTTGCTGATGGTGAGGTGATCCTGCTGCGGCAGTATAAGCATGGCGTAGGAAGGGTTAGCCTTACTTTGCCCGGTGGTGGTTTGTCAGCAGGCGAAACTCCCTTAGCAGCGGCTCAACGAGAGCTATTGGAAGAAACTGGATATGAAGCTGAGGATTGGCGGTTGCTTTGCCCCTTTGTAACCAGTGCCAATTATCGATGCAGTCAAGGCTATATCTTTGCAGCTAACAACGCTCGCCAAGTCGCCGAACCCAATTCAGGCGATTTAGAAGAAATGGAAACGGTGTTAATGCCGCCTGAGCAGGTGATTGAGGCGGTGCAGCAGGGTGAAATCGTTGTGTTAGGGGCATTAGCCGCGATCGCCCTAGCGCTGAATCCCAATTTTAGCCGCTAGGATATTCTCAGATTAGTAAAACACTTGAGCAACGTAAAACACTTGAGCAACTTTTCTTTTTCCCTGAACGTCAGCAGAACCAAGCGAATGAATTCACAGGTTCAGACTATTATTGCAAGGAAAATTGGGCGCTGAAAAATGATGAAACGGATATTTAGCTGGCAGGGAGCGCTGCTTGCGGCAGCAATTGGGGTTGTAAGCACCGGAAATCTAAGTTCTGTA
>JBBSCL010000750.1:0-2008 GCA_038250345.1 Leptolyngbyales cyanobacterium | reverse complement strand
TGGTTCCGGGCGATATTCTGTGCTTAATGCCTGATGCCATTCACCAGGTGGAGGCGATCGGCGATCAACCAACCATTAGCTTCAATCTATATGGTGAAACCAATTACGATCAGCGATTGGAATTTGATCCCATTCAGAATAGGGCAAAAAACTTTTAATCCTCTCTTCACGCCCTCTGATGCACCCATGAAACTCAACCGTCCGATTCGAGCTGTTATCAACTATCTAGTCGGTCAGCGAATTTCCCCCTCTTCGCTGCAATTCCGTTTGACCCTAGAATTGGTCGTACTCTCGATTGTAGGACTGAGCATTGTCACAGTTTGGGCGGGCTGGCAAATGGAGCAAAATCTCGTGGCTGCCCACAAGCAAACCTTGGAATACATTGCCATGCGCTTTCCCGAACAGCTTGAATTTTACAGTGAATCAGGGGGGAGCAAAACAGGGTTAGAGCGCACCATCAATCGAGTCTCGACACCGGGACTAGGAGTATGGGTAAAAGACACGGATGGGAGACTGATCGCGTATTCTCCCAATTTGGATAGTGCTTCTGCTGAAATCCGCAATGTGACAGATCTGACTGAAGTACCTGAAAAACCAACGATCGTCCGCTTTGACAATCGCGATATCGTATTGTGCGGTAGCCCCCTAACACTTAAAGGCAAGTCGTTGGGGAAGCTATACCTTTATCAAGACATTACAGCCGATTGGCAGAAGTTAAGCGCTGGGTTATGGCACTTGTTGTTAGTCAGTTGTTTGACAATTATACTTTTAATTGTTGCAATCTCTAGACGCATTCGCAAAGCCATGCAGCCGCTACAACAAATGAGTCAGATTGCCAGTGCCGTCTCTGCCGATGATTTAGGGGATAATTTGAACGGGGCAAAGCTGCAATTGCACCGGGCACCGGATGAAATCCTGGGTTTGGCGCAAGCTTTTAATGAAATGTTATTTCGGTTATCCGGTGCTTGGGAGCAACAACGCCAGTTTGTTGGCAACGTTTCCCATGAGTTACGCACCCCCCTGACAGTGGTAGTTGGTTACCTACAAAGCCTGCTGCGTCGAGGAGATAACTTAAGCGCTTATCAACAGCAGGCGATCGCAACAGCGACAGCGGAAACGGAACGCACGATCCGAATGTTACAAGATTTGCTCGATCTGGCACGGGCAGATAGTGGTCATCTCCATTTTCGGCTGAATCCTATCATGCTGAATACCCTCGTTACAGAAGTGGCTGCCATGAGCCAAAAGGTCAGTGAGCGGCAAATTAATGTGCTGGCAACAGATGAGGATGTGGTCACCTGTGCCGACCAGGATCGCTTGCAGCAGGTATTAATTAATCTGGTGGATAACGCTATCAAGTATTCTGCACCAGGGCAAGCCGTTGATTTGATTTTAGAACAGACCAAGCAGCACGCCCTGATTCATGTGCGCGATCGCGGGATTGGCATTTCCCTGCCCCATCAGCATCGGATTTTTGAACGGTTTTACCGCGCGGATGAGGGTATGACTCGCTCTAGAGATGGCACCGGGTTGGGGTTAGCGATCGCTAAAAGCCTGATCGAAGGGATGGAAGGGCGGATTACCCTCCGTTCCAAGCCCGGAGAAGGCAGCATTTTTACGATTACCTTACCGCTTTGGCAGCGCCCCTATAATTAAGCGTATGACTGATCATATTCTTCTGGTTGAAGATGACCCTAAACTGGCTGAGTTCATTGAAGCAGAACTCAACCTAGAAGGCTATCGGGTCACGGTTGCCTCCAATGGCATGGATGGCTTATCGATGGCTCGCGATACCCAACCGGATCTTTTGATTTTAGATTGGATGCTACCGGGCATCTCAGGATTAGATCTTTGCTTGCGGCTGCGTAATACAGGCATTCAAGTGCCGATCATCATGTTGACAGCAAAGGATGAAGTGCCCGATCGCGTGGTCGGACTCAATGCAGGAGCCGATGACTATGTCACTAAGCCCTTCAGCATGGAAGAACTGTTGGCAAGGGTGAAAGCC
>JBBSCL010000749.1:0-2016 GCA_038250345.1 Leptolyngbyales cyanobacterium | reverse complement strand
ACGCGCACTTGCCAACTGGGTGGGGTTGATTCGGCACGCTCGATGCGCTGTAGGCTCTGAGTCGTGGCAAGCAAAATTAGGCGATCGCCCGCTTCCAATCGCACATCATCCGAGGGTAACAGGTTGGCGGCTGATTGCGATCGTTGATGTAAGACAGGCACCACACCAAACCCATAGGCAACTTCAGCGAGCAACAATCCATTCAGCGTATCCTCTGGTTCAATCCTATATTCCGTCACCAAAATGGTTTGATGCTTAAGATGAAACAAGCTAAGAATTTTTTCGCCATATGCCGCCGCTGCAAATACTTCTGCTGAAAGCGCTGGAGCGCAGAGAACTTGAGCGTAGGGAAACAACTGCGCCACATTATTGCTAAAAAGCTGATCCTGAGTCCGAATCACTAATTCACTCTGAGGATTTGCCGCATGAACCATCAATCCAATTTCTAAATTTTCCATATCATCACCCAACACTACCAGCGTCGTTTGGGCTTGAGCCAAGTTCACCTGGGTCAGTGCCTCACTGATATTGCCAACCACCATCGGCATTTGCGGCAAAATGCTTGACTCAAGCGCCGTGCTATCGATGCCCACTAATGGTTGTTTAAGATCTTGCAGAATGGCGGCTATGCGTTGCCCAACGCGACCTAGCCCAATAATCACCACATGGTTTTGTTTGGGAATGGGCGGGCGGTTTTTGAACTGAAACTTTGCGGTCAACAATGCTTCAGTCAGCAAAGCATAGAGTACGCCCACAAAGGCTGTTCCTGCTAGCGTCAGTCCTAGGCTAAAAAGCCTTAACCACCAAGACATTTCTTCGGCAGAGGTCGATTGGGCAGCAAATTTTACCCCGCCAAATAAATCACCATACCCTCCTAAAAGCAAGATGACTGGAGCGTAGAAGGCTTCAGCTAAGCCAATCTCAGGATAATGCAGGCTGTATAAAACAATTCCTAAAACCCACAAAACGGAAACAGCAACCCCACAAATGATTGCAACTCGCCGCGTTTGATATTGAGCCGTAGACTGCCAAAACTCAACTAACTTTTGCTTGATGTTGCCATTGAGTATGGGTAATATGGGCATCCCAAATAATCGGCGGCGCTGAGATGAAGCTGCACTTGTTTTTTTGGACTGCCGCTGTTGAGTTGCGGATCTAGTCTGCTGCTGAGACTCTGTTTCTGTTGAAAGCTGAGGGCTGTAGCCGACCAGTCGATCTAGCAGTTCAATATACACCACTGTATCTCCAGCCATTAGCGTCGCGTCTGCATCCGAACTATAAAATTGCTGAAAAGATGGAGAGGATGCGGAAGTATGGAGTAGCACTCGTCGAAATGAGGTATCCAAGTCTCTTAGTTGCCGCCGATCGCACCAGCGATCGCCCCGCTGAATCTCGCGGTTTACGACCCGCAGCCATTGATCTTCCAGTTTGAAAAATCCTGGCACATCTGCCCCTAGGGCGGCGAATGCAAACGCGGAGGCAGACAAATCAACCGGTTCAAATGCGACAAAGCTGCCAAGATTTTTGCTTAGGAGTTGATTAAGATTTTGCTTGGACGATCGCACGACCAACCGCACATTTGGGTTGAGCAACCTTGCCGCAAATGCTGCCTCAGTATTCGTCCGCTCATTATCAGTCACCAGTAAAATACCGCGACAATCACGAATCCCCGCAGACTCCAACACGCTGGCTTTACGACAGTCGCCTATGTGGACAGTTTCGACAGACTGCGCCAAATTAGGCAATTCCCAATCGATCGCTTGAGTTAACTCGATCGCAATCACCCTGGCTCCATATTGGTGCAGCACTGCCACACAGTTCTGCCCAATGCTTCCTAGTCCGCAAATGATAAACATCGCCTTTTCGGACTTTGGCGAGGGTTGCAATTGGGGCGTAACGATGGGATCGCTACCGACATCACCACTTTCTTCTAGGAGAGTTTTTGCAACGAATACCATGGACGATTTGCTCGATCAGTGGCTAATGCTGATTATAGTGCTTGTGTTTATGAGGCGT
>JBBSCL010000748.1:0-2018 GCA_038250345.1 Leptolyngbyales cyanobacterium | reverse complement strand
TCGCCATATCTCCTTTGGAGCATCTGAGCCAACGTTGAACGTTGTGTAATTGACAGAAGAAACTGAATCATCCCGGTATTGCAGAGCGGTGTTCTGACCGTTAAGACCGAACTCGTCATTCGCCATATCTCCTACGGAGACGCTACGCGAACGTCATTCGTCATTCGCCATAATCCCCGCCTGAGCCATACTTGAATGCCTCGAGCCAACGCTGACTATAGTATCGTGCGGTGGGTGAGAGGGTTGGTAGCCAGGGAGCAATCAGGGGTTGGCTGAGGGGATACAGCGCGGCGTAGGTTGCTAGGGTAACGTAGTGCCGCATCCACGAGGCGAGGGCGGGAATCCCGACTTGGGGAATGACACTGACGACGACTTGGGGACGAGTGAGGGCGGTTTTGGTCAAGGTTTTAAAGAGGGCGGGAAACTGCACCACATCTTGTAGAAATGGCTTTAGTACTGGATCTCCGAGCGTTGCCATGCCTTGAAACACGCTGGATAGGGTGTTGTTGATCTGATTGGGCGCAATTTTTTGATCCATGCGGACGCTCATGGTGCGCTGAAATAGCCAGGTAACGGAAAGATTGGGCTGGTAGGGCTGGAGTTGGGAAAGAGAGCGGCGATCGCATACATCTGCCTGCAACGCCTGATCAATGCCGATAGTTAATCGCTGCAAGTGGCGCACCATTGCCCCAAACCCGCCAAAGCTCAGCGGAGACTGACTGCCGCTGCTGTCGCCGATGGGCAAAATTCGATCCCAATTGGGTTTCAGGGGACTGTTGCGATAGCAAGGAAAAAAGCCGAACAGGGCGCGTTTGGGTTGAATTTGATTGAATTCTACGCCCTGATAGTCTGGCATCAGGCGGAGATAGTCTTCAAACAAGGCTTCTAAGCTGGGGCGATCGCGGTGGGTATCCACATAGGTAAATAGGTAAGTCGTTCGACCATCACGAGCCGGAAATGCTTCCCAAAAATACTGACACTGGTTTTGAATAGGCGTGAAGGAAACGAGCAAGTCGCCCGTTTCATTTGGAGGAAAGCCTGTGGCACAACTGCCGACGACCAAACAAACGGCATCCGGCGTTTTGCCCTGTCGCGCCTGCTGCACAATCGGTGAAAAGTGCCCCATCGCATCCAGCACGAGTCGCGTTGAAAACCTCTGTTCTCCCGCTTGAACGATCGCACCATTGGAATGCACGATCGCCCCCGCAAAAGGCGTTTGTTCAAATAACTGTCCGCCTGCTTGCAGAAATTTCTGCTTCAGGGTTTCGAGTAAGTAAACCGGATCAACGCCAATGTTGAGGACATCTTTGACCCAGACCTCATCGCCACCGAAAAAGCGGATTTGCGCTGGGTTGTATTCTGTAGCGATCGCCTGCTCCAGTTCAGCGCTGGTCAATAATCCTAGCGAGACAAACACATCCAACTCACGGCGAGAAATATTCCACTCTTGATCGCGTCCTCGCAAACTGCCACGCTCCAACAGCGCCACCCGCCAACCCCGCTGCGCCAGCGCAGCGCCAAGTAAAATGCCCAAGGTGCCGCCACAAATGACCACATCCCAATCGATCTTCTCTAGCGGCTCTGCGCTCTCTCGCACGACGGTTGGCACGGGTAAAATCCCTAAGCGCAGCGATCGCCAGAGTGTATCCGTACGTCGCAACGCTGCCAAATTATCTTCTGGCAACTGCGAAAAAAACTGTTCTGTTAACGTCATACTGCTGATCTCGTCACGCGCTGTATTAATCGCACTCTATCCGTTAAGGTAGCGCGTTTGCTCAAAGATGTTTTGGAGCCTAACTGCTCAAGTGCCTTCCCACAATTACCAAATCACTGGTGCCCGATTCAAACTCGGCGATCGCGGGGAGATAACCCCACTGCTCAAACCCAAAGTTTTTGAATAACTTGAGGCTAGGTTCATTATTGGCAAAAATGCAGCCCACCAGATTTTTAATGCCCAACGCAGGACTCCGGGCGATCGCCGCTTGCAGCAAAATCCGTCCAATTCCTTGCCGTCGATA
>JBBSCL010000747.1:0-2024 GCA_038250345.1 Leptolyngbyales cyanobacterium | reverse complement strand
GTGTTGAGCAACTGAGTAACCACAAATTTGGCGCGATCGCTCGCTTTTTGCAATATCCTTTCTTCACACGCTGTCTGCACAATTTTTTGAAGCGCTTCTTGTTGTGCCTTTGCTTGCAGATCCGGTGCAACATCGGGTCCCAAGCCCAAGAAACCCCGGTTGTAATCATAAACCTGAGATTTAGTCACATCAATTTTGCTATTTAAAATTTTGGGCGGCGGTAGCTGAATCTGAATCGTGTCGCCGCTGGTTTGCACACTTTGCTCAGTCAGTTGGCTCAGATCTACGCCTGCCTGCACTTCGCCATAGGCAACATAAAGCAGCTTGGTGGTGCCTATGGTGAAGCCGCTCAAGGTGGCATCTTGCTCCGTGGGCACAACGGCTTGCATCGTGAAGGATGCCGTGGTTAATTCACTGGCTTCACGCACTTTTTGAATCATGATTGATCGCACATCCACTTTTGGCTGCGGCTGCGGTGGGTTGATCAAGGTATTGAAGGCAGAAAGAAAGCGATCGCCCCATTGCCACTGACTAAATCCAATCAGCAATATAGCAGTCAAAGCACCGCCCGACAGCATCCACAGAAAACCGCTGAACCAACTGCCTGTGCGCCGATAGTGATGATCGTCCTGTCTCATACTGCAATCATGGCTGAAGAGTTAACCCGACCAAGTTCCTATGTACTACTTTATCATTCGACAGTTAAGGATGACGTTAGCTTGATAAAAAAACTTGATAAAAAATTCCATACAAAAAGCCCCTGAGCGTCTTTCCGTGTTTCGACTTCAGGGGCTTTTCGTTTTTGATTGAACTCCTCACTTCGCTATAATCCTACGAATCGTTTGAAATGTCTAGTCCCTTGTGCCAGATCTGAAAGTGGAATGAATAGATAGGGCAAATTCAGGGATAATTTCTTTAGTTTCTGGCGCGTGTTTTCGATGACTCAAGCAAATCCCGTTTATCCGATTATCTGGCAAACTGACCATGTGCGCCTGATTGACCAGACTCGTCTGCCAAATGTATTTGATTGGGTAGAAATTCGTCGCTTTGAAGAGATGGCGATCGCGATCGAAACGATGATTGTGCGGGGTGCCCCAGCGATCGGCGTAGCAGCAGCCTATGGCGTATATTTAGGCGCACGGGAGATTGAAACGGGCGATCGCGCGGAATTTTTGACTCAGTTGGAGACAGTAGCTGAACGCCTCCGAGCAACTCGCCCCACAGCGGTAAACCTGTTTTGGGCGATCGACCGGATGATGAAAGTTGCCTATCACACTGAAAGCTCTGTTGATGCAATCAGAACGATCCTGTTAGAAACGGCTTGCACAATCAATGCAGACGATATTCGTACCTGTCAAAAAATTGGCGATCATGGCTTGAGTATTCTGCCCTCCGCGCCTGAAAAGCTGCGGATTCTGACTCACTGCAACGCCGGAGCTTTGGCAACTGCGGGCTATGGCACTGCTTTAGGGGTTGTGAGATCGGCGTGGACAGCAGGACGACTAGAGCGAGTCTATGCCGATGAAACCCGTCCTCGCTTGCAGGGTGCGAAGCTGACTGCTTGGGAGTGCGTCCAAGAAGGCATTCCCGTCACGGTGATCACCGACAACATGGCGGCACACTGCATGAAGCTTGGCATGATTGACCTGGTAGTCGTGGGAGCCGATCGCATTGCGGCAAATGGCGACGCAGCCAATAAAATCGGCACCTATAGCCTGTCGCTCGTTGCCAGAGCGCACAATATTCCGTTTTATGTCGCGGCTCCCCTGTCAACCATCGATTTTGCGATCGCCGATGGCACTCAAATCCCAATCGAAGAACGCAACCCCAGCGAAGTTTACCAAATCGGCGACACTACCCTCTGCCCTGCCGGAGCCGAGTTCTACAATCCCGCCTTTGATGTCACCCCCGCCGAATTGATCACCGCGATCATTACCGAACATGGCGCGATCGCCCCTGCCGAAATCAAAGCGCAGCTACAGCCTTTAGCAAATGACCGCTCAAATTAAGCAATCTTTGAGGCT
>JBBSCL010000746.1:0-2031 GCA_038250345.1 Leptolyngbyales cyanobacterium | reverse complement strand
TCCACAAGGTCATTATCTCCATCACGAGAATCCTATAAAATGATTGGAAAATCAGAACTGTTAAACGCGATCGCGGGCACTAATCGAGGCTTATCGGCAACCGATAGTCAAAAGCAGGCGATTTTAGCGACTATTGCTCAATTGGAAGACCGCAACCCTACCCCTCGCCCTGTGGAAGCCGCAACCCTTTTAGAGGGCGATTGGCGGCTACTCTATACCACCAGTCGCGGGATTTTGGGCATCAACCAATTTCCACTAATTAATCTGGGTCAGGTTTATCAGTGCATTCGGGTCAAGCAGGCAAAGATTTATAACATTGCGGAAGTTGCTGGATTGCCTTTAGCAGAGGGCATTGTCAGCGTATCGGCACGATTTGAACCTGTTTCTGAGCGGCGGGTACATGTGAGTTTTGAGCGATCGATATTGGGGTTGCAGCGCTTCATCGGATATCAATCGCCCAGCGCATTTATTCAGCAGATCGAAGCGGGTCAGAAGTTTGCCGCGATCGATTTCACCATCAATCGCGACCAAAACGGCTGGCTGGATATCACCTATTTAGATGAGAATTTGCGCGTCGGACGGGGCAATGAAGGCAGTGTATTTGTGCTGGCGAAATGATTTCTTTAGTCTTTCCTTCGCCTGTAACTGCGACCATTCGATTATCCCAGGGGCATCTAAACCTGCTGGCTGCCTGTCCGCGCAAATTCCAGTATGCTTTTCTCGACCAACTTAGTTCTCCCAACCTAACCGAGCAGCAAGAACGCCAAACTCAAGGCGCACAGTTTCATCTGTTATTGCAGCAGTGGCAGCTTGGTTTACCGATCGCACCTCTGACCCAAGCCGATCCTCAGCTTGATCAATGGTTTACTGCCTTTGAATCTGCCTCGCCTGAAATTTTGGCACTTCCCGGCAGCGCCTCGCCGATTCAGCAAGCGGAACACGAGCGCACCTTAGAGTGTCAGGGCTATCTGCTGACCATGCGCTATGACTTGCTGTTAGCGGGCGATCGCCATGCCAAAATTTTGGATTGGAAAACCTATCCTCGTCCTCAAAATGCCCGTCATCTGGCAGCCAATTGGCAAACCCGCTTATATCTCTATGGTCTAGCGGAAACCAGCCCCTACGAACCTGAGCAACTGTCGATGGCGTACTGGTTTTTTCAAGCGACTCAAGCTGCTGCTACGCCCCAAAGTCTGAGTTTTTCCTACGATCGCACCCAGCACGATCGCACTCGCCAAGATTTGACGAATCTCTTGCAACAGTTAACCGATTGGCTGAGTCAATATGCTGCTGGAGAAAGCCTGCCCCAATTGGGAATTGCTCACCGAGAATGCGATCGCTGCAACTTTTTTCCCCGATGCTTCGGTGACTTCATGCCGTCTGACCCACGCCTTGAAACATCTGATCCGCTGACGCTCCCGGCAATTTTGGAGATTCAAGAAGTTCCTCTCTAGATATGAATATGACTCGTGACACCACTGATAAACATAAAGACTATGAAATGTTGCCAAGCCTCGTGCGAGACATGGATATTGACGACATCGCCTCGGTTTATCACTTGGGCGAAACCCTTTTCACCAGCGATCTCTATCCCTATATCTATCGCACCTGGGATCAATGGGAAGTGATTGGGCTGTATAACACCGACCCAGAATATTGCCTCGTAGCCGAAATTCAAGACCAGCTTGCAGGCTTTATTCTTGGCACCATCATCACCAAAGCCTCTTTAGCCTACGGCTATATTCTCTGGCTCGGCGTAAACCCAGCCTTTCAGCGGCGCGGTGTTGCCGATTCATTGGTCGATCGCCTAGTCGAGCGAATGATTGATGATGGTGCCCGGTTTATGATGATGGACACTGACCCAGAAAATATTCCAGCCGTCAACTTCTTTACGCGCAAAGGGTTTGGCAATATTCGTAAGCACGTATTTCTATCGATAGATCTGAGTCAGCATGAGTATTATGGCAAGCTGATTGCCTACGAGCGCGAAAAAGCAGAGCGCAAAGTCTGGAAACGCCCCCGTCGTCCCAC
>JBBSCL010000745.1:0-2037 GCA_038250345.1 Leptolyngbyales cyanobacterium | reverse complement strand
GGTTTTAGGTTTCAGGTTTTAGTAGGGTGGTGTGCTGCATCAAAGCACCCCGCCCTCAGCGCTGCCTATCCATTGCTGGGAGGCTAAAGTTTCCCACAGGTGTCAGGTTGATTTGGCGGCGGTTGTCGTCGCTATGCAGTTGAACCATCAGATAATCGGCAGGTCTATAAGGAAGGCGTTCTGCCCATTCGATCGCCACAATGCCAGGTTCTACTTCCAGTCTATCCCAATACCGATCGGGGTAAAGTTGGGCGACCGCATCTGGCTGTAATCGATATAAATCCATGTGATAGAGCGGCAACCGTCCCCCAAGATACTCATTCACCAAGGTAAACGTGGGGCTATCAACTGCTTCTGGAATGTTCAACCCTTCCCCAATGGCTTGAACCAATGTTGTTTTGCCGCTACCCAACTCTCCTTGGAGCAGCAAGATACTCCCCGCTGCCAAGGTATGCCCCAGTTGTCTACCAATCTGGCGGGTTGCATTGATATCCAAATTATTCAGAGTAACTGAGCACGGGTTGACCGGATCGATCGGGGGAGTCATGGAATGTACCTATTAAAAATTGCAAATAGCAAGCCTTAACACTTGAATTATCACGATAGATAGTTACACTTTGAAAGTTGTCCAATCAGAGCGATCGCAATTTAATATGCAACTGCGATCATTTCTGATTTTTGAACTGTTTCTTCAACTATTTCTCTAGGTTAAACGCATTAATTCTAACTTTGACAGTTCTGTAAGTTGTCCCAGCGGTGCTCTACTAGCAACTTCGACAATTAGGGAAAAACAGATGCAAAAAATCTATCAGAAAACCGCCGCGATCGCGTTCAGTGTAATTGTGGGCGCTGGCACCATCACGGCACCCGCTCAAGCCGTAACCCTCACTTGGGGATTGTCCTTTTTCGATAACGCTGGCGAACCCGCTGGTAATGGTGAATTTAGCTATGACGATGAAGCTTTAACCTTTGTACAAACGATTCCAATTGCGGCTCCGGTTGGGTTTGAGGTGAACAATGCCTTGACCAGTTTTTCTGCAACAGTGCTAGGAAAAGACTGGAGCTTAAGCGATCGCCCTGGCGTAACCTGGTGGCAACCCGCCGACCCCAAAAATCTTGGACAACAAAGAATTAGCCGCTCTGGCATTTTTATTGCTGATACCTGGTTTTTTGGAGATGGGGCATCTGGCACCCGGCAGTTTCTACTGCAAGGCGATAACCAAAATTCTGCTAGTTGGGGTGGCTCTTGGGTTCAGTCTATCGCGGGACTCACTCCATCTTTTGGCTCAGGCTCTTGGACTGCATCCCCAAGTAGTGCTGCCGTTCCTGAACCTAGTACCATGCTGGGCGCAACGCTGGTTGGAGTTGGAGTTTGGCTCCGTAAAGCAATGAAGCAAAAAGGCTAGTACTCTGAGGCGTTGGCGATCGCGTTTCTGCAAGCTGCGATTATAAGCCTTGAACTTTTGTAAACCAGCGAAATAGAACACGAGCCAATGCTTCGGGATCATGGCGAACAACTCCGGTATGCTCCTCTTCGTCGATCACGTTTGCTAAGATGATTCGTCGTCCTAGCCGAGTAACGACATCGCGATCGAGGGGCACCGGATTAGAATTCTCTTGAGAATAGCGAATCAAAGCTTTAGCGGTCGGCATTTGTTTGTGGACTAAAACCGCTTCAAATAGATGCTTGCCACAGGCTCGATCAATTGCTTGAATATGGTCACCCACGCTGTAGCCCTGTGTTTCGCCTTCTTGGGTCATGATGTTGCACACGTAGATGCAGGGCGCTTTGGATCGGGCGATCGCGTCGGCAATGTCAGGCACCAGCAGATTTGGAATAATGCTGGTATACAAACTGCCAGGACCCATGATAATGAAATCTGCTTCCTGAATGGCGACTAGCGCTCTGGGGAGAGCGGGTGGATTTTCGGGTGTACAGCCCACGCGAACGATCGCGCCACAGGCTTCGGTAATGCTCGATTCCCCTTCAATCCGTCTGCCATCGGTCAGGTCTGCCCACAGGCGCACATCGCTGAG
>JBBSCL010000744.1:0-2047 GCA_038250345.1 Leptolyngbyales cyanobacterium | reverse complement strand
GGCCACGGGGCTATGCGCTGTCAGCGGTGACGATACCAGAAACCAGATATCTCCACTGCGCACCACTGCGGTCTGCGAATGAGCATTGTGTGCGGTTGCGATCGCCTGAAAGCCCAACGTTTCCACAAACCAGTCGCGCTGCGCTAACGCATCTTCAACAAAAAAGTGAACGTGATCGATTTCCATCCCAGTTGTTCAGTAAGACACCGGCAGGGTGTTGAATGCTCTTTTCTTTAGTTAATACCAAATTTTTAGCGAAGTCGGATGCGGGGCTAGTGCCTTAGTAGGCTAGCGTCGTGCGATTGGCGTCTCGTAAAAACAGGCAAAATCAGCTTAGAGGACTCTAGAGCAAATAGCTACAAACCTTAGACAGATGGCGATCGCGTAGACGGGATGGATTTTTTAGACAGGTGGACGTGGATTGTTCCTAGAAAAATAAATGACTCTCGGGCTGAATGTTAATTTCCATGGGAACGGCCTGGGGATCGGCAGATAGGGCATACACAATCGCATCTGCGGCAGTTTCGGGGCGCAGCATCTTGGTGCGATCGACCTTGAGGCTGGCATTGTCCCAAAAGGGTGAATCGATGCCGCCAAAGTAAAATAGGGTAAATTTGACGCCAAATCGCTTCAACTCATCGGCCATGCACTTACTAAAGCCCACCACTCCATACTTCGAGGCGCAGTAGGCCGACGCCATTGCCATTGGATGCTTGCCCAAAATGCCAATTACGTTGCAAATGTGCCCCGACTTTTGCTCTTTCATCACGTTGGCAGCGGCCTGACTGGTATAGAAACTGCCCTTCAGATTCAAGTCCAACATGGCATCTAGATCGGCTGGCTCGATTTTGTTGTACTGCTTTAAAATGCCTGCCCCGGCCACGTTGACCAGCGCGTCAATTCTGCCAAATTGGGCGATCGCCTGCTGCATTAACGCCTCAACCTGCTGCGGGTCGGTGATATCTGCCGATAGCGCTAGCACTTGGCTGGCATCCACCGTACCCAACTGACCGAGCAAGGTTGACAAGTGGCTTTCTTGTTTCGATACCAACACCAACCGCGTACCTGTGGGCAACAGTTTACGCGTTAGGACGGAGCCAATTCCGCCCGTTGCCCCGACGACGACGATGACTTTGTCCTGCATGTTTACATTTCTTTACGTTTGGTCTCCTCTTTATCATACGCGCACTCAGGCGCAGAATCATACGCGCACTCAGGCGCAGAATCATACGCGCACTCAGGCGCAGAGGAGGCGTAGACGAGGCGCAGAATTACACGAAATGGTAGGGAGGCAAGGCTTCACTTAGGCTGAGCTGCCAGTGGGGACACAGGGTGATCCATTGGCTGAAATGGTCAGACAGCGCTGGTTCATCGGCACGATTTACGAGTAAATGAATGCGCTCGATGCCGTCTCGGGGTGTATCGAGTCGCCAGTTAGGATAGAGGGTAGCGATCGCCTGCTTCAGCATCTCTAACTCGCTCTGTTGCTGCTGCTGCTGTTCTAGCTGGCGTTGAAACTGCTGCTTTTTGGCTAAAAAATATCCCTTGCCGCTAGTATCTTCTGTGTCTGTCGCGGTAATTGGGTCTACCAGGATTAGCTTCAGCGTATATTCTGCTTGATCTGACAGTACGGCTAGCTTATCTAAATACTCGGCAGCATGAGCTTGCAAATGCTCTAGCAGCTTGTCTCTCGACAAAAAATAGGTGCCAAACCGTAGCGGTAGCAGCACCGTTTGCTCAAACATTTCACGGATCACCTGATCGTGATGTAAAACAGCCCGCATGAGCCGTTCATCGCTGCGCTGAAGCGCTTCCACATCTAGCTCTGCCTCAACCAACGCCCCAATGCCCGAATCCCAAACGGTTTGCAAAGACCCAGCAATACCAGCAGGCAGCTCTAAGCGCGCCGCAGATTCAGGGATAAAGGCGTAGGTGTACATATGAAATGTGGACGTAGAAATGGAGCTGAGGAGAGTCGAACTCCTGTCCGCCCTGGGTAGTGGTATCTCATTCATTCACAGGTTTAGCTTCAATTAACCCTCGAAGC
>JBBSCL010000743.1:0-2053 GCA_038250345.1 Leptolyngbyales cyanobacterium | reverse complement strand
CTGACAGCTTAACGAAGCCTAAATCCGCAACGGCTTCATTTTGCCCAATCACTGCCAAGTTGCCAACCTCTCCATAACGGAACGGCGGTAGCGTATTGCTCCGCAGTTGTGCGGTGATCAGTTTGGCAATATATTTTCCTTCTTGCACGGCAACTGGAGCTACTCCAGGAAGGGGCTTTTCACCTTGGTGGGCAAAGTTTGCCAGGTCGCCAATCACGAAAATATTGGGATGTCCTGCGATGCTGAGGTCGGGTTCCACCATGACTCTGCCCATGCGATCGAGGCTGACTCCAGTGCAATCTGCCAAAACTTTTCCCATGCCAGACGCTTTAATTCCGGCTGCCCAAAGAATGGTGCGAGCGGCAATTTGCTCGATATGGTCGCCCTGTTTTGCAGTGACGGTGTTGTCTTCGATATTCGTCACTAGGGTTTTGGTGCGAACGGTGACTCCTAGCTTGGTGAGGGCGATCGCGGCTTTTTCAGATAAATCAGGTGGATAGGGCGGCAGTAGACGATCCATGCCTTCGAGCAACAGGATTTTGGCTTCGGCGGTGTCGATGCTGCGAAAGTCTTTTTTCAGGGTTTTAAAGGCAAGATCCGCGATCGCGCCTGCCAGTTCTACTCCTGTTGGTCCACCGCCCACAATCACAAAGGTCAACCATGCCTGTCGCTTCTCCGGGTCGAGTTCTTTTTCTGCCGTTTCAAACGCACTAAAAATCCGCCGACGCATCTCCAGCGCATCTTCAATTGTCTTCAAACCGGGCGCGGTGGTTTTCCAATGGTCGTTGCCAAAGTAGTGATGGCTAACTCCGGTTGCCACAATCAGCGAATCGTAGGCAATGTCCTGTCCCTGCATTTTGACGATTTGCTGCTGCGAATCGATGTCCATCACTTCGTCCATCAAAACGCTAGTGTTTTTGCAGTGGCTCAAAATGCCGCGCAAAGGCGAGGAGATGTCAGCCGGTGACAAACTACCCGTGGCAACCTGATAGAGCAGCGGTTGAAACAGGTGAAAATTTCGCCGATCGATGAGCGTGACCTGAACGGGCGATCGCTGCAAGGATTTTGCGGCATATAGCCCACCAAAACCGCCGCCCACAATCACAACCCGATGAAGAGAAGTCTCAGCAACTTGTGACATTCGTACATTATCCTCTTTTGAACAAGTGGCTAAAGTTCTCTATCAATCCATCAATCACAAATAAGTTTTATAAAAGTTCATCATAGCCTCTCGTTTTTTCGATCTGGGTAACATCGACTACGAAGAGTAAACTTTTTCGGAAAATGGAAACACTTTATGGATATGCCATTGATGCCCATCGTGAAGCAGCAAACTGAGGGAAGATGCCAGAAATTGAAGCTGGAGCGATCGCCCTTGAAATACTTGCCATGCCGCATTGAAATTTGGCTCGGTTAAATCTCTAAAAGCAACGGTCATGTGAGGCGTGAAGGTGCGCTGCTTTGAGGGTACATCCACAATTCCCAAGGTTGCCTCTAAATCAGCCATCAAACTGGATTGCAGCTTGAGCAGCGCCGCAGTTTTCACCACGTCGATATAAATTACTTTGGGTGGAAATGCTGCAAATCCATTCAACTCCACTGCAAACGGTGCTTGCTGCATGGCAAATTTAGCTAGCAGCGACTCCAAGTTGGGCAAATCTGGCAGCATCCACTCAAACGGCGGCTGTAGCGTAATGTGAGGCGGCGACTTTTGGGCGGCTTGGCTGGCATACTCGTCGGCAAACTGGTGCTTAATGTGGTTGGCGATCGCTTGAATCTCTGGAGGCGGCACCAGCGCAATGAAAAAGCGTTTCGGCGTAGGTTCCAAGCTTGATCGCTTCACTGCAAGATGAACCTAAAGCATTTGCCAATCTTGAATCCGCCATTTGCCATCCCGACGCACCAAATTGTACTGAACCCGTAAATTATCAGTTTGGGGAGATCCATCAACCTTGCCACTGCGGAAGATTTCCGTCGTTTCTTTGACATTAGCCACTACTTTTGCTTCATTTGCGATCGCAGAACCCGACGTTGTTGAGGGCGATATACTCGG
>JBBSCL010000742.1:0-2054 GCA_038250345.1 Leptolyngbyales cyanobacterium | reverse complement strand
GGATCTTCGCCAAACCGACAGGTGCCACACTGGTTTGCCACTACTTGCATTGGCATCTCGCCGTGAGGATACAGCGCACTTCGTTGAAAAATTCCCTGCCCCAAGCTTTTCTCTGCCATTTTCAATATTTCAGTCCAGCGATAAACCAGCCGCTCATGGGCATCGGTGTTGTTTGGTTCATAAAATAACCGAAGCTTGTCGCCTCCGACCTCAACGCGATTTTTGGGATCGGGTAAATCTTCGGTCTGCACCCACCAGCCAATCGATCGCGACACCAGTTGATTTAATCCAAACCCTGGCATTGCCTGCGCTAGACCCGAAAAGAAGGGCGGCGACTCGGCAAAGGTAATATCTTGCAGCAAACCGCCCGTATTTTGAATATGCCCCATCGGGAATTCAAAGCCTGGTTCACCCCAATAAAAATCATTGACGCTGACACTGCGATAAAACTTGCCGGAGTTGGGAGAACTGAGTTGAACGACAGAGGATAGGCGGTGTTTCATCAGGTTGCACCCCACCAAATCAGAACTGTTGGCAATGCCTTTAGGACAAACATCACTCGCCGATCGCAGCAGAATCGCCGCCGAGTTGACCGCACCACAGGCAAGCACCACAATATCGCCCAAAAATAGGTAAGGTTTGCCGC
The DNA here is from genome assembly GCA_038250345.1 of Leptolyngbyales cyanobacterium. GTDB lineage: Bacteria > Cyanobacteriota > Cyanobacteriia > Leptolyngbyales > Leptolyngbyaceae > ULC077BIN1. The sequence continues at coordinate 1,408 of JBBSCL010000742.1, read as the reverse complement.
CAATTTCTGCTCCTACCGCTTTGATCGCGGTTCCAGAAGGATTGGTATACAAATGGGTCACTTTGGTGGACGTTTTGAGGGTGACGTTCGGATGTTTCAGTGCTGGCGCAATGCTGCTCACCTGTGAATCATTCGTCGGATCATCACTCTCGCCAGTGAGGCTTAGGGGCAAAGAATTTGGATGCACCCCCTGATTAGCGATCGCATCCACCATTTGCTGAATTTGTGGCTCATGGGCGATCGCGGTATGCGGATACTCACCACTGTGAGGCGGCTCCGTTGGATCATCCGCCACTGCGCCATGCACGTTATAAAGCTGTTCTGCCTCTGTGTAGTAGGGTTCAAAATCTTTGTACTTCAGGCACCACTCTGGAGAAATGCCCTTCTGATGCTCCACCTCTTCAAAATCACGCTCCCTCATTCTGACTAGCGCTGTCGCCCAGATCTTGGTATTTCCCCCAACGGCATAGTTCGTTTGCGGTGAAAATGGCTCTCCGGCAGCGTCGTACCATTGTTCGGGAGCGTGATAGCGCTCTTTCTTGAAAATATCAATACTGCTACGGTTTTGCTCTTCCAGCGGCATAAAATCGCCCCGTTCCAAAAGCAAAACTTTCTTTCCCGTGGATGCCAGCTTATACGCCAGAGTGCCGCCCCCCGCCCCGGTTCCAACAATGATCACGTCATAATACTGGTCTTCAATAATCATATGGATTCTCTATTCTAGGTGTCAGGTTCTAGGTGTCAGTGTCGGGTGCTAGTTTTTACCCTTTACCCTTCTCCCTTTTCTCTCTTCCCCGCCTCACTGCCACAAATAAATCAAACTAAACAAAATAATCCAGATGACATCAACAAAGTGCCAAAACAAAGAAACTTCCGTCACTCCGGTGTGCCCTTTGTCATAGTTGCCGGGTCTGAAGGAACGAAACAGCATGTAGAACTGCAACAAAACTCCCAGTAATACATGTAACCCATGGAAACCAGTCAGCAGATAAAAGGTGCCGCCAAATCTGCCGGAGGTTAGCCCAAATTGCAATTCGCTCCACTCGATCGCCTGCCCTGCCAAAAAGTAAATTCCCATCGCTGAGGTTAACAACCAGAGCGATCGAAACAACCACATCTGCTGCTTTTTTAAGGCTTCCTCAGCAAAATAAATTACAAAACTGCTTGAAACCAGCACCACCGTATTAATCGCAGGAGTCGATACTTCCAAGCCCTCCACGCCATCGGGCAGCCAATTAGGAGCCGTGGTTTTAAGTACAATGTATCCCGCAAAAAAGCTGAGAAAGATCACGCTTTCCGACAGCAAAAATACGATAAAGCCAAATAGACTGGTCGCCTGTTCATCATGTCCATGATGTTGATGTTCAACACCATGAGCATGACTAAGGGTTTCTGATAATGGTTCTGT
>JBBSCL010000741.1:0-2057 GCA_038250345.1 Leptolyngbyales cyanobacterium | reverse complement strand
TTTATCTTTAAATGGCAGTCGTTGCTGGCTAGGCAAATCGAGCGGAAACTGCCCTGGCAAATCAGTGCGCTCCATTTGGGCGACTAAAATTTGCTCAGACCGTTTGCTGTGTAAGGCATATCCTACTTCTACACAAACAGTTGGGCTGAGCAGCACTTGATTGGGAATCGCTGGATTAGGCGCGATCGCCGTAGTATCGGCAACAAACAGCAAACTCTGGCGCAGCGATCGCATAAGCGTACTATCCAGCCGCACGGGACCATCACTTAGCCGATGCGATTCCTTGAGCGCGATCGACAAGCGCGACTTTTGATTCAGCTTTTCGATTACAGACTGCAACTCATCGCGCAGTAACTCGCTTGAGTCGGGAAATTCTGTTTGATAGCAAAAATAAATAATTGGCTCCAAATGAGCCATCACTTCCTGCTTAGCAAAATAAATTTCGTGGCTACGGAGGTCAATATTTGCGATCGTGTAGCCACCGCTGCCTTCAATATAAAACTCGATCGAGTCGCCCTGGAGGTAACGCTGAAACCATTCCGACTGGCTAACTTCTTCAATATCATCCAAAAAATCTGCTCGCAAGCCCGATTTCAACAGACTATTTCGGCTCAAGCGTAAATCATGAGGGCGTTTTTCTAGCTCTTTAATGGGTTCATACTCTCGGAGATACCACGCTTTCAGAGCAATAATCGCCATGCGCCCTTCCCTTTCAGTTTGAAACTACAACTGCACCCAAATTTTACTCTCTGAGTGATTTCCGCTCGTTTATTTATTGTATCTAGCGCTTTAGAATTGAACCTTGCCTTTGCCAACTCAATCTAAAAACCATTTTTTTGCTACTAAAAAAGCGAATAATCAATAAATTTACTTTTTCTTAAAGACCCGTTAACTTAGACTTTACCTCAGCAGGGATGACTAAAGAAGATGTTCTATGAAAATCGGGCTGATTAGTTATGTCAAAGATGAGTATGCATTGGCTATCGCGTTTGCCAGTTGGGCAAAAAATTGGTGTGGGCTATGCGCTTGCTCTTGGCGTTGCCGCATCGGGAGCGATCGCAGGCTTTAGCATTGGCAATCATTATCAACATCAAGCTGTTGAGCAAGAAGAACACACCCAAGAGGAATTGAGTTTGCTTCGCCATTTGCAGACGGGTATTCTCCAATCTCGGACTCATCAGCAGCAACTCATTCCCCTGGCTAAAGCTCCAAAAGACTTTGATGCGGAATATGCCCATATCTCGAAACATCGCCAGGAAATTGAGCGGGTTGTGGTAGAACTCGACCGCTTTTTAGCGGTTCAGTCAATGTGGGCAAACCACGCCCACCATCAAAAAATAGTGGACTTCTTGCAGACCTCTCAACCGGTGCCCGAGCGCTACTTGCAGGAATTGGATCGCCTGGTTCAAGAAATTCGCAAACTGAATCTTACCTCTTCAGAAGGGACTGCCCAAGCTCAAAAACTATTGCTGGACTTTACCAACAGTGAACTCGCGCTCAAGTTTGATGGAATTTCAGATGGTTTGGTGGGGTTAATTGAGCAATCTAACAAAGAAGCCGTTGCAGCAGAAGAAGTTTCCCACCAATCCCATGATTTGGCTCAAAAAATTGTGCTTGGCAGCATTGGTTTATCTGTCGCGATCGCTAGCTTACTAGCCATCTTAACCAGCCGCGCGATCGCCCGTCCCATTCGGACATTGACCCAAATTGCCCAACGCTCTACCAGAGAGTCAAACTTTGACCTGCAAGCCCCTGTGAACAGCGACGATGAAATTGGATCGCTTGCCACGTCTTTTAATCAACTGATTCACTCAACCAAGCAGCTATTAGGGCAGCAGCAAATTGACAACCAACAGCTTGCCGAATATAGCCAAACGCTGGAAAGCAGAGTGGAAGAACGCACCCAAGAACTGGGTAACAAAAATAGCCAACTGCAAGAACTTTTGGAAAAACTGCATCAATCTCAAGTTCAAATCGTCCAAAGTGAAAAAATGTCTAGCTTGGGGCAGCTAGTAGCGGGGATCGCCCATGAAATCAATAATCCGGTTAATTTCATT
>JBBSCL010000740.1:0-2061 GCA_038250345.1 Leptolyngbyales cyanobacterium | reverse complement strand
ACAATTGCCAAATTTTCTGGCGAGATGCCGTGGCAATGCAGCAACCGATAGGCTTGAAACACCATTCCTTCATCGGGAAAAACCACAATGACTAAGTGAGAAGAACGGTGCCCTAACGCAGATTTCCGAAAAAATCGTGAGATGAACACAAAAGTTAAGGGTGGTGTGAGGGTGAATTAAAGCGACCTGCTTGCATTCTAACCTCACTTATTGACCTATCGGGGTATCTATATCGGTCATTTAAAGATCTCTTAGCATCTCACGCCAATGCCGATGTCAAACACTCATAAAGTGGGTTGACTTGAGCTAGTTTCAGTTATTTTGCATCAATTTCCAAAATTTCCACCCATTGATTGTTATTCCTGCCGCCCGTTATTCGGTACTTTAGAAGAAGGACTGAATTATTTTTTATCACCAAGCGTTATGCCTCCTCGTTGGTCTCGTAAACCCGATCGCAAAGATCCTGAATTTCGCCGTTTAGATGATAGGATGACCTTCGCTACCCATGTGGCAGCTTTTGGTGCAATCAATTCTGGGCTATGGTTTTTTCGGGTTTTTGGCGAAAAAACTTCTGAATTGGCGATCCCCGGTGGAGTGCCAGGAACTCCGTGGATTACGGCTGTGTGGGCGCTGGCACTACTGGCGCATGGCGTGTTTATATTTGCGATCGCCCGTTATCCCGACCCGACTCCACCCAAAAAATCGGGGACTGGTTTTGGTCCCACTGCATGATTGGTATTAAATTCTTTTTTTAAGGAGTGTATTTATGGCTAGTCAAGCGATCGATTCCCTTGCCGCAGAAATTGGCGAAAAAGTTTATATCGATGTGGCAAAGTGGCATCTTTATCTTTCCAATGCCAATCTGCATACCGTGCTGGCAGAGCAGTTTTATCCACTGTTAGCAAATGACGAGCTTTCGGAAGAGAAAGTGCTAAAGCTACTGCAAGCGATTCCAGTTAAGTTGGGCGGCGGCAAGCGAGAGGTTCCTTTAATTGATTTGTTGCCCATGCAGTGCCAGGTTGTCTTAATTGATTTACTAGAAGAATTTCAGCGGAATATGTAGGGCGATCGGGGTGTCGCCCTGTTAATCTTCGTTGATTTTCACCAAAACTTAGTACGTCAACCTTTATTGCAACATCAATCAACCTAGTCCGCTCGCTCCAATCGGATCATTAGTTGACTTAATCCCAGGTGCTATTTCTACAGCACTTGATGGATGCTTTCAACAAGCATCTCAATAAAGTCAACTGCATCACTAACAAGCACCTCATCAATGTTCCATCGACTTCCGATATTAAAAGTTGGATCGATATCGGCTTCATGAGCGATTTTATTTCTCCGATCGACGATCGAATTCAATTCCTGCGTAATGTCTTTCACAGGTTTATTCATTTGGTCAGCTACTTCCTTCCACAGTTCTTTACCTGAAATGTGTTTGATTGCACCAGCAATTTTGTCTGGTTGTTGAAAGCTCTTGTGTCCTAGCTGCTTCCTAATTTCACTTTCTAGCCAAGACGTATTATTAAGCCTATCCAGAATGCGGCTCGACAGTGTAGGAACTAATTCTGAAACTTTGTAGGATTGCTGAAGAAATGTATACCCTTGCGTTTGTTGAATTTCAGCTTCAAGCCAAGAGGCAATATTGATTGCTGCTAGTCGCTCTTGACGCGCTCCACCCAAAGTTACCTGAAAGCGTGAGAATGCGGATTGAGTTTGTTGGCTGAAGGCGCTGGTTCAGAACGGTTCCCTTGATGGATTTCCAGCATTCCTAATATCACAACCTCATGTACATAATAATCTAGTGCGCTTACCGCAAGAACTAGCGCAGCGCGTAGCATATCTGATACATCAAGCGCACCTGTAGCTTGAGCTTTGACAGAATTATGAAGTGCAATGAGGTCTCGAACTCGACCAATGCTGATACGGAATTGATCAAGCGCTGACTGCATACGTAGAACTTTCGGAACTGAGGGCGATAATCTTGTCTGCTAAATCTGAAAAAGTTTTTCTAAATTCTTCTTGTTTCTGCTGGTTGTTATCTAAGATGACTCCTGTTTGTTT
>JBBSCL010000739.1:0-2074 GCA_038250345.1 Leptolyngbyales cyanobacterium | reverse complement strand
GCACGGGCGATCGCCAACTGCCCATCCAGCAAGTGATACATCACCACGCCTTTTGCCTGTCCGTCTTCTAAGATCAGTCGCGTCACGTACCACTCGTCGTAAATAGTGACTCCATACTGCATTAGATTGCAGATGAGTTCGTGCAGAATGGCGTGTCCGGTTTTGTCAGCAGCGTAGCAGGTGCGGTTATGAGAGTGTCCGCCAAAGGCACGTTGGGCAATGCGTCCATCAGCCGCACGGGAAAATAACACCCCCATGTGTTCCAAATCAATCACCACGTCGGGCGCTTCACGGGTGAGAATTTCAACTGCGTCCTGGTCGGCGAGATAATCGGAGCCTTTGACCGTATCGAAGGCGTGAGCTTCCCAGCTATCGGTTGGATCGGCATTTTGCAAGGATGCCGCCATGCCTCCCTGTGCCGCCACTGAGTGAGAGCGAATCGGATGGGTTTTGGCGATTAGCCCCACATTTAAGGTTGGATTTGTCCGAACGATTTCCAGGGCGGCACGAGATCCGGCTAATCCGCCGCCGATGATAATTACGTCGTGTTCAAACATAAGAAGAGGGGTTAGGGAACAGGGCACAGGAAATAGGTTTTCTCAACATCTGAAACCTGAAACCCGAAAAATTTTCATGGGATAAGAATTACAAAGTTTCCTACAGAATGCAGGGAACTTTGAATCATTAATGCAGGTTGAGTGGCATGGATGACTATGCGATTCGTGAACCGTTAGCGAAGCTTTCTACAGAACTATCTATGGGAATCGCGTTCTCTAGGGATTTATCCAGGAACTTGAGCCGCTCGTTGACTTGGAGTCGCAATCGGGGTGGTCGTGGTAATTTTTTCTACAGCAGGATCAACCTCAGTCAGTTCAATGTGATTTAAGAGGGTTGTCACAAATGCGAATAGCAAAAAGGGAACGGTTAGAACCAAGATTAGACCCACAATTGCGATCGCAAAAATGGGTTTACTCGCTCCCATTAATGCCATGGCAGCAGACAGACTCAGGAAGATGACCATTAGCCAAACAATAATCTGACCATAGATATCACCAAAGGAAAGAGTGCAGTTCATCCGGTACTTTGATAGGTTATTCATAACTGCCTTTAAATTTTTGTTAGTATGACGGATTCTAAAGTCTATTAACTCTAAGTTAGAACGCTAATGGTAGCGTGAATGATTTTTAAATCATTTTGAAATGTTCGCAACATAGCTTTACGTTTTGCGGCAATTTTCAAGTCTAGGAGCTTTCCCAAAAATAGAGAGCCTCCATTTTTGCTTAATCCAATTTATCGAACTCACCACTGTTGAATGAATCAGGTTTATGTCTCTTCTACCCTCTTTTGTGATTGTATTTGATACGAGTGCCCTGCTAGCTGGCAAAACCCGCGAGTGGCAGCAGTTTTCTCAACTGGGTGACTGTTTGGTGACAGAGGGAGTGTTGGAAGCAATGAATACGCTCTGCGATCGCGCTCCAGAACCCGCCATTGAAGCCACTGCTCGTGAGTTTTCTCGATTTTATCCCACGAGCGGCTGGCAGGTGAGTTTGGCGATCGCCGAGCATCCGTCGCTCAAGCCTGCCGATGGGCATAGCCTTAGCCAACGGGCACGATTATCACTAGAGGTATTGAAATGTGCCTATGGAGTTGCACGGCGACGACGCGATAGTTTGGTGATTGTGGTTGCCAATGATCAACCCATGCTGCAAAAGATCCAAGGATTGAACACCAAAAATTTGTGTGGGATTCCCTTGGCAGCGATAATGCAGTGGAGTCGGACTCAACGTCGCCCTGCTGCGGTTGCTCATTATCTACAAATGCTGCGATCTCCTGAAACTGTTGCTTCACCTGGCGTTAATCGCCAAGCTGTTAGTTCCAAACCTTCTACTTATAAACCTACTTATAAATCAACAGATCGGCTGGCGACGGCGACGACCTCGGTTATTCCTCGCGCTCAAACTCGGACAACGCCTGCGCGTCGCAAAGTACACTGGTCGCGCTGGTTGGCAAATATAGTAAATTTGGTGGTAGTGGTCACTGCGATCGCGGTGTTGTGGCGGTTCATCAGCCCCAT
>JBBSCL010000738.1:0-2081 GCA_038250345.1 Leptolyngbyales cyanobacterium | reverse complement strand
GTGCGATCGATTGAAGTCAGTTCACCCAGGTGAGCTAAGGTGTGTTTCAGTTCTGCTCCAACCTGTCCATTTGCGCCTGTTAAAAGGATCTTTGCCATAGAACATCACCAACATTATTAAGGGGCTACGGTCAAAACTGACTCAACCATATTGCAAAGGATACGAAAATAGGTAAAGAGCTAAGCAGAAAGGAGACAGCCAAAATGAAGACTTTACCAACAGGACTTACGTAAATCAATCGAAATTTGCCCCCCCAACCCCCAATTCTGGGGGAGCCAGAGATCAAAGTCCCCCAGAATTGGGGGATTTAGGGGGCGAGTGCGTAAGTCCTAACCAAGTTTAAATGGTTCTAGAAGTTGATTACAGCATTGTACTGTTCAACGATTTGATCGATTACTGCCTGAATCGTCAAGCCATCAGTAATCAACTCGATCGCGTCGTCGGCTTTAGATAGCGGAGCAAGGGCGCGGGTGCTGTCTTTAAGGTCGCGATCGCAAATTGCCTGCTCCAACTCATCCAGATTGACATCACCGATCCCCTGATTTTGCAAATCACGCTGACGACGACGGGCGCGTTCCTGCACCGAAGCAGTCAGAAAAATCTTCAGTTCCGCATCAGGAAACACGTTGGTGCCAATATCTCGCCCTTCAACTACCATGCCGCCCTGCTTTCCATAGATTTGCTGTTGCCGCACCAACGCCCAACGGACAGCGGGTTGAGCGGAAACGGCGGAAACATGAGAAGTCACTTCCAGACTACGGATGGCTTGAGTGACTTCTTGCCCATTGACGAAAATGGCAGGCGGGGCAAGGGGCAAGTGGCGAGTGGCGAGTGGCGAGTTTTGTTGGCATAGGGTCTTTACAGGAGATATTTTGTCTTTTTCCTCCTGTTCCCTGTTCCCTATTCCCTGTTCCCTAAACTCGATCTGGCATTGGCTGACGAGTTCTGCGATCGCGGGTTCATCGTCAATCGCAATCTCCGACTGCATGACTAGCCAGGTGAAGGCGCGATACATGGCTCCGGTGTCGAGATAAAACAAGCCGAGAGTTTGGGCGACGAGCCTTGCCACCGTGGATTTTCCGGCTCCAGCGGGTCCATCGATCGCCACGATTGGTTGGCGATCGCTCAGCAGCACATTATCAATTAATCGGGTAGAGCCAAGCCGAGCCGCCACTGCTAATAAGCCGATGTCCTCAATTTGGGTTAAGGGAGTCATAGTCATTGGGTGAACCAGTTCAACGTATTCTGAGATGAGATCGGGTGCGGTTGTTAACACTGCCTTAACCGCCCCGATCAGTTTACTACCTAATCGCTCTCCGGCTCGAAAGGTGTGTGAGGCTTGCTGCAATGACCGATAGATGATAGCCGCTTGTTCCCGCTCTGTCTCAGTCAAATATTGGTTGCGAGAACTGAGCGCTAATCCACTGGCTTCACGGGCGATCGCGCATCCCACAATTTCCACGGGCAGGTTCAAATCGGTCACTAACTGACGGATAACGGCAAGCTGTTGAGCATCCTTTTGTCCAAAATACGCACGAGTCGGCTGCACGATATTCAAAAGTTTTGCCACAATCGTCGCCACGCCTTGAAAATGCCCTTCCCTAAAGCGTCCGCAGAGTTCGCTAGTTAGAGTTAAGGGGGGAATTACTTGAGTGACAGCGGGTTTCGGAGTTCGGAGTTCAGAGTTCAGAGTTGGCTTTACTGTTCCCATTTCTTCCGCATCTGGGATAAATAAAGCATCGACGTTGGCTTGTTCACAAAGGGCGCGGTCTGGCTCTAGGGTGCGAGGATAGCGCTGAAAGTCTTCGGTGGGTGCAAACTGTAGCGGGTTGACGAAAATGCTAACGACAACGATTTTGTTCTCGCGATGGGCGCGCTGAATTAGGCTGAGATGTGCCGCGTGGAGCGCGCCCATAGTGGGCACGAAACCAATTTCTAGGGGAATTGTTATGCCATCTAAATAGCTGCCCGATCGCTCCAAGTCATGCCGTTTTAAGCGACATGAATCCAGATAGCAGCGTAAGCCTAAGATGGTTGTGAACAGGCGCATTGAACGGTTCCCCCAATGAAGTTGCGATCGC
>JBBSCL010000737.1:0-2082 GCA_038250345.1 Leptolyngbyales cyanobacterium | reverse complement strand
GTAGCGATCGCCCGGACGATAGCTCAGCATTCGATTCAGCACTTGGGCAAACCCCGGATTCACGGTCACCCAGCGCTGCCAATACCAAGTCATTGTGGAATCATCAAATAACTCTTGAGGCTCTCTGCCCGTAAGCAACACAACCGCCGTCACCGCCAGAGAATAGAGATCGCTACTGGGATACGCCTTTCCCGTTTGCATTTGCTCGATCGGGGCATAGCCCGGTTTGCCGACTGTAGTGGGTTGCACAACACCCGTCGTCATCGTTTGAAAGCGGGTTGCCAGTTCCTTTACCACACCAAAATCGATTAATACAGGTTTGCTATCTTGCTGCCGCAAAATCACGTTGTCAGGTGCAATGTCGCGATGAATCACACCTTTACTGTGAATGTGCGCCATCACCGGCAACAACTGCCGCATAAATTGCAACGCTTCCCCTTCAGAAAACGCCAGCCCCTGCGCTCTTCGCTGATCCAGCAATGCCCGATAGGTTTGCCCTTCCACATAATCCTGCACCAAGAACAAGCGTTGATCTTGCTCAAACGTCGCCCGAAATTGCGGAATTTGCGGATGCTGAATCTGATACAAAATCTGAGCTTCCCGCTGAAACAATTCCTTAGACTTGTCCAGCGCATAGTCTCCTCCTTGGGCAGGAGTCAATTCCTTCAGGGCACAACGTTCATTAAATCGTCCTTGGTCTTCTGCCAAATAGGTGCGACCAAACCCGCCCTGACCCAGAATACTGAGAACGCGGTAGCGATTTTGCAAGATAGTTCCAACAGGCAGAGACGGGCGCATAGGAATGACGAATTACGAAGGGCGAATTGCGAAAGGAAATGACGAATTATGAGGGATGAATTGCGATAGGGCTATGTGGCAATTACGAAGGGCAAATTGCAAAGGAGTTTTTTGAATGCCTAGTAAGGCGATGAGCGATGTGTGGAGCCTAAAAAGTAGAAGTTTGCATTCCCCACTCGTCATTCGCCGTTCTGCATTCGCCATTCACACCTACCCTCCTAGTCTAGCTTTCACCATTTCTTGGACTTTTTTGCCATCGGCTTTACCTTTGAGCTGCTGCATGGCGGCTCCCATGACTTTGCCCATATCTTTGGCGGAGGTTGCCCCAGATTGAGAAATAATATCCTCAATTACCTGATTAATTTCCTCGTCAGAGAGTTGTTTGGGTAGATACTCTTCCAAAATGGTCAATTCCTGAGCTTCTTGATCGGCAAGGTCGGTGCGCCCTGCTTGCTGATATTGGACGATCGAGTCTCGACGCTGTTTGGCAAGCTGCACCACAATCTCGATTTCTTGTTCTGAGGTCAGGCTTTCCTGCCCTGTGGGGCGAATAGCGGACTCTTTTTCCAAAATCACTTTTTTAATGTTGCGAACTGTTTCCAGCCGGATCTTGTCTTGGGCTTTCATGGCTGATTTGATATCGTCGCCGATGCGCTCTTTTAAACCCATTGTGTGGTGCCTTTTTCGGTGATTGCGATCGCAAATTGCTGCGTTCACACGGTTACGGTTAGCTGATAGAACGATTTTATATGCAGTGAGACCTGCACAGACTACTGTAATTCAGTGCGCTACTGGATTGAACTTCACGCTAAAATCACAAGATATTATCAGCGATCGCCCAATAATTAGCATTATTTATGCTGTTGTTGCAGGCGATAGAGCTAATTTAGCAACATCTTTGCGGGAAACTGCTGGAGATGAATATTAAAGCTAGTGATAAGATTTCCATGATTGCGCTCAATGGTATGCCGTGACTCGCTCCACATTGCCGACTCCTCAACTCACCTTGCCATCTTTTAACGACAATAATCGCCTGAGATTGCTGTCTGGTTCGGCAAACATGGAACTTTCCCACGAAGTTTCACGCTACCTTGGGATCGATTTAGGACCCATGGTACGCAAACAGTTTGCAGATGGCGAACTGTACATTCAAATCCAGGAATCGATTCGGGGTTGCGATGTGTATCTTTTACAGCCAACCTGTCGCCCTGTCAACGACCATCTCATGGAACTGCTGACCATGATTGATGCCTGTCGGCGTGCATCTGCACGGCAAGTGACCGC
>JBBSCL010000736.1:0-2090 GCA_038250345.1 Leptolyngbyales cyanobacterium | reverse complement strand
TTTGCGGCTGAGTGAGGTTCAATACCGCCTGTAAAGCCGATCATGTGGGCATCCCATTCGCGGGAGCTAGAGGTTTTTTCCACGAGCACGTTGAAGTTTAGCGGCGTGAAATCGACCTGGATGCCAATTTTGCTGAGGTCTTCTTTCACCTGAGCGCCGATCGCCTCGCGCACTTTATTTCCAGAATTAGTCAGCAAGGTAAAGCGAATAGGATGATCTTCTGCATCTAAAAGCTGATTTTGCTTATATCGAAATCCGGCTCCTAGCAGCAGTTGTTTGGCTTTTTCTAGATTGTAGTCATAGGTTTTTAAACCTTGCTCTGGCTTGAGAAAATAGGGGCTTTGTACTGAAATGGGCGAGTTCAACACAATCCCCAAGCCGCGAAAGATGTTGGTGTTGATTTTTTTGCGATCAATCGCGTGAGCGATCGCCTGCCGAAACGCCAAATTGCTAAACCAGCGCTGTTTGATCGGGTCTACAAACGGCTTGCCGTCTTGGTTCGTCGCCTTATTCAGGTTAAAGGTGAGATATAGCACCCCCGACCAGGGACCGCCATTGTAAACCCGAAAGTTCCCTCGTTCCTCTTCTCGCTTCAGCAAAGAATAATATTCTGGGCGCAACGGACGAGCATCGCCCATCACATCCAGTTCGCCCGACCGAAACCGCAGCAGTTGCGTATCTGTGTTCTCAATGAACTGCCAAATGATCCGCTCCACGTATGGCAACGGATGTCCCTCAGAATCCCTACGCCAGTAATAGGGATTGCGCCGAAACACGAGCCGCTGTCCTGCCACGTAGCTTTCCATTTGGTACGGTCCATTCACCACCACCTTTTGGGGATCGGTGTTGGTGCCCCAGGTAGACAAAAATGTCAGGTTGCCGTCTGCCCCTTTTGTGGTTAAAGTTTCCGCCAAGATGTGTTTGGGCTGAATAGCAATGCCATCGGGACCCGCCGTAGCCCGAAGAAAGGGCGCAAAGGGTTCTGGCAGAATGAATTCAACCGTCAAATCATCCAGCTTGCGGGGCTGGGGATAGGCTTTGGCTTCACCGATTTGAATGCTTTCTTTGGCATCCGTGGGAATGGCTGGGTTCGCAACAATATCGCGGTAGGTAAAAACGACATCATCGGCAGTTAGCGGCTGTCCGTCCGACCATTTCAACCCAGGACGTAGCTTAAACACAATCCGTTTGTTATCTTTTGACACCTGCCAAGATTCTGCCAGGGCAGGCTCAATTTCTCCAGTTACGCCGTTTTCGTTCGTTAAGCATTCGTAGCTAAACAGAAAAATATTGGGGAAGGTGTTTTTGTTGGCAAAGTTAAACGTGTTGGGATCGCTGAGGGTGCTAAGGATGAGCTGCGACTGTTGCGCTGTCTGGGTTTTATAAAGAGTTGGCTGGCAACTGGTGAGCGGCAAAAGTAAGAGGATTGATAGAAACAAGAGCCGCGATCGCTGTCCAAAAAGGGTGCCAATCCACTGATTCATCCGGCTAAGCAGAAACCCATATTTAGACATAAAACGGTTTTTCAAACAGAACACGAGTAGCCCACCATAATTCTCCCTGTACGGGCGTAGCATACCCTGCGGGAAGCAAGCTACGGGCAAAAACCCTTGCAACTACCCAAATATCTTCTACCGAATGCTACGCCCCTACTCAAACTCTAGGGCGATGGGGTGGGAGATGGAGTCACAATTCCACTGGGAGAGATCGGTGTGATCAGGGCACCGGGCAGTTGCTCAGGGGTTGGGTTTGCTCCAGGAACAGGACTAATGCCATAGGGGTCGAAGGGATTAAACGGCGTTGTAGTCGGGCTGGTTACGGCAGGCGGATTGATGCTAGGTGAAGACCCTGGTGATGGGGTGGGAACAGGCGTAGTTGCCAACGTGGCGCGATCGCCCCCGACCGATCGCATTAGATCTAGCACCTGGATCACATCGTTATAAAAACTTGTGGGAGCCGCATTCAGCACTAGCATTCCCGATGGGTTTTGCTGTACATAGAGCGCCAACAGTTGAGCCAATTGAGCGCGATCGACGGGTTGCTGATCGGCATAAAGTTGACCTGTAGGCGCGATCGTCACCGTAATCATT
>JBBSCL010000735.1:0-2095 GCA_038250345.1 Leptolyngbyales cyanobacterium | reverse complement strand
TCGCTGAAGTAGGAGCCGACATTTTTGGGATAGTTTGCTTTGTAGGGCTGGTTGGCATGAAACAGTTGCACTTGGGGAAATTCGGCGGCAATTTTGAGGCTGTGGGGATTGAAATAGCCATAGGAGGTGGGGAAAATGGCGATCGCACCATCTTCGTCAATCATCTTCCGCATCGTTTCAGCCGCAGCGGTTGTTTCAGGAATGCTAGCTTCTTCTACCACCTTGACCCAAGGTAGTTTTGCCAATGCAGCAGCCCCTTCTGCATGTGCCTGATTGTAGCCATAGTCATCTTTGGGTCCCACATAGATGAAGCCCAGCGTAATAATTTTTTCGGTAGGGCTAGGGCTAGAGGAAGGGGACGGAGTAGAGGTGCAGCCTGTCCAGAAACGAGATGAGGCTGCAAAAGCTCCGGTTGCTAGCAATCCCCGAATCAACGCACGGCGGCTAATGGACGAGTGGGAATGATTAGACATAGTAAGTCCCCTTAAGAGTGGGCAATTTGCTGACTATCTGCATACCCAAAATGTTTTAAGCAGATTGTTTCGGGCTTAGTATGCCCATTGTGTTGATGAAGTGGACAACAACTGCAAACTGATAAGTCAGCGATCGCGCCTTGGCTAATAAGACCGACCGTCTTTGTGAGTAAAATTCCAGCGGGTGGACTGAGTAGCTGCCAAGTCATCATCGGGATAAACAACCTCGTCACCCGAAACGCGATCTCCCACTTCCAAATACACCGCGTCTGTCTGCGATCGATTCACTAGCTGATGCCCATCAGCCTTTCCCGCCGGAAACCCTGCTGCCATGCCTGCTTGCAAAACCTGCTCTCCAGCATCCGTGATCAGCGTCAACTCGCCTGCCAACACATAGACAAACTCATCTTGGTGAGTGTGCCAATGCCGAATTGAGGAAGCGGCTCCGGGTGTCAGATGAACTTGATTTACGCCAAAGTTTTTTAGCCCAACTGCATCTCCCAGCGATCGCTTGCTGCGTCCAGCTACCTTTGCTTTCAGCAGCTCAGGATAATTCGATCCCGCTCTGGGTAAAACAGTATCGGGATTCAAGGCTGGCAACAACAATTCTTCAGACGGCATCGCTTTTCTGCTCCAAAATCCAGTGGGCAGCATCGGCTAGGTCTTTGGCGATGTAGTCGGGGTGGGTCTCGTGCTGGTAATCGCCGCTGAGGACTTGTTCGCCAAACCCAGTTTGCACCAAAATTCCGACGCAACCTGCATTATGTGCCATGTCGATATCGGTGGCTTTGTCGCCCACCATAAAGCTTTGGGCAATATCCAGATCGTGTTCCCATGCGGCGGCGACAAACATACCTGTGTTGGGTTTGCGCCAAGTGCTGTAGCGGGTGTATTGCGGATCGGTGCCGCCTTCAGGCTGGCTGAGGTAGGGACAATAGTAAAGGGCATCCAATCGCGCCCCTGCTTCTTGTTGCAAAAGATGGCAGAGGCGATCGTGGAGGGCATCCACATGGCTGGTGGGGTAGTAGCCACGGGCGGGACCGGATTGGTTGGAAACAAGGCAGCAAAACAATCCGCGATCGTTGAGGTGGCGCACTGCTTGGGCAACACCCGGTATCAAATGCAAATCTTCTACTTTGCGGATGTAGCCTGCTTCGATGTTGAGAACTCCATCGCGATCGAGAAATACGGCGGTTCTACTCATAGGATATTTAGGATGATCGTCGGCATCGCTATTTTCGGCGATCGCAGTCCCTTTGCGCCTTTAATAATAGAGCGGCGCTGACTAGCACATTAGAATCAAGAGCGAATTCTGGTCTCACTCATCCAGAATAGACTGTAAAATTTCTGAAGTTAACCCATTGGCTTCAACTTCACCACTCATCTGATCCATTGTGGTTTGCAATTGAGTTAAGTTCACAGCCCGTTTTAGCCAAAAATTAACCAAGGCTTGGATTTTGTGCTGTTGTTCTGGCTGTGCGGATTGAAATGCGATCGCAACGTCCGCGTCCACTTGAATTGAGATCGTCTCCATCACGGCTCCTGTCTTCAATGCTCGTGGTATAGCCTTGCTATTTCGACAGCGCTTAGAGTTTAACGCCACATCGCAGCCCCTTTATGCT
>JBBSCL010000734.1:0-2102 GCA_038250345.1 Leptolyngbyales cyanobacterium | reverse complement strand
GTATCCTTCGTGAGACAATAGTGACTATGTACCTAAGTCATGCTACCCTTTCACAGGGTTGCTTAAGATCTTGCGATACTGAATGAATGCTAGATTAGCTCATGCATTTTCGACAGACTCAAGGGTCTTCTAAAGCAGCCATTTCACCAGCTTAAGGAACCATTTTATGGCTGTCGTAGATTCTAAAGGTCGGCTGTTTGGCAAAGTTAGTATTTTGGATTTGGGAGCCGCGCTGGTTATTTTGCTGGTGTTGTTCGGCATCTTTGTATTTCCAGGCGCATCCGGTTCAGTGGCGCAGGTGAACATCCCCACCAAACCCGTTGAAATTGAGGTAGTGGTTCGCGTTGCTGGACAAAATACTGAAACATTATTTAAACCAGGGGCAAAAACTAGCATTATCATTCGTAATCAACCCTCCGGCGAGATCACGGTGAAAGATGTGAAAGAACTGCCAGACAACGTGTTTGTTCCTCAGCCGGACGGTAAAGTGCAAGTGATACCCGATCCTAGACCCGAATCGAAACTGAGTCGAAATTTGCTGCTCACCCTTCAAGGCAATGCTCAGGTCACCGAGAAGGGTCTGGTGTTGGGCAACAACAAGATCAAAATTGGTGCCCCGATTGAGTTAGAAGGGATTAACTATAGTTTCACGAATCTGAATGTGCGTGATATTCGGATTCAGGGTTAGAGCGCTAAGTTTGTTTATGAGGCTAATGTTGCAAGAAAGCGACGAATTAGGGCGATCGCGATCGCGGGTAATTCTAGTTGAGGCGTTAATCCACAATCGTCTAGCAGTTGAAACTGCTTAATTGCTTCTGGATTCAAAGCTGCAAGGCGCTGTCCAATTTCCGCTTCAGTGAATTGCGATTCTTTTCCCCACATAATTGCCGTTGGCACTTTCAGTTGGGGTATGTAAAGCGCTAAATCAAAGCTGAGATCGCCCCGAACAAAAGAGAGCGCGGCATAGTCTGCGTTAGGTTGTTGAGCAGAGGCAAGATAGGCATCTACAATTTCAGGATAAACTCGCGCAGGACGAGCAAACTGCCGTTCCTCTAGAAAATTGCGGATGCCGCTAGAGGTGGCGATGCCGACGTTATAAAGTAGGCGATCGATAACGGGGGTTTTGATCAGTTGAATAAAAAAGTTATTAGTGTAGTCCTTGCCAAAATCGGCTAGCCCGGTAGGTGTGGTCAGAATTAAGGATTTAAATAAATCGGGACGGGCGATCGCGGCTCGAATCGTCAACGCAGCCGTTAGCGACGATGCCACAACGGGCACAGGCTCAGTGCAAGTTTGTTCTAAAAATTCGATGATGGTAGAAATGTAGTCTTCCGCTTGATAGTTCCGTTCTGGATGCTCCGATCGCCCCCAGCCCAGCAAATCAGGGGCTAGGATGCAATAATCCAGTGCAAACGCCGGATAGACTTTCGACCATTCGTAGGCAGAAGAGCCGCCACCAAATCCATGTAAAAAAACTAGGGTCGGTAACGCTTTCTCTGAGAGAGTGGCTCCTGGAAAAGTAGCGCCAGTCGTGTAATAAGCCATTCTGCCAAGCTTGGTTGAAACTGAACGTTGGCAAAAACCGGGTGGAATGATCATTAATGCACTCCTTAACGCCAAAGGCGGTTTTCTAGGTCACGAATTTGGCGCTCAAGTCGATCAATCCGACCGCGTAATTCATCCATTTCTGACTGGCGCGGCACCCCAATATCTTGCAAAACATTCCGAAGCTGGCGCTGCATTTGGGTTTCAAGGTTACCTTGCTCACTCTTGAGCGTTTGCAACAAATCATCCATTACTTCTTTTGCTTGGTCAGGGTTGAGCTTGCCATCTTTGACGAGATCATCGCTGACTTCGCGGATTTTGTCTGCTACTAAGGAGGTTGTGCCTACTCCTAGCATCAGAATTTGAGTCAGCCAGTTGTTATTGTCCATGCTGCTTTCCTGAAATCGGATGAATTGGAAAAAGGGGCGATCGCTGAGCTGACATTTCACCATTGGTTTAAGGTGAGCTAATCAATCCGCCTCTTCTATGAATACTCCTTTATTCTGTCAGATTCCTACTCATTCTGAAGGCTGGAGTTTAGACTGATCCGTTAAACG
>JBBSCL010000733.1:0-2106 GCA_038250345.1 Leptolyngbyales cyanobacterium | reverse complement strand
GCGATCGCGGCTACTGCTACTGGGTAAACACTAACTTTCTTACGAGTCTTTCC
Source organism: Leptolyngbyales cyanobacterium (assembly GCA_038250345.1). Lineage (GTDB taxonomy): Bacteria > Cyanobacteriota > Cyanobacteriia > Leptolyngbyales > Leptolyngbyaceae > ULC077BIN1. Next base: position 2,053 of record JBBSCL010000733.1, on the reverse strand, counting down.
CAACCGTTCAAAAGTGACAACGCCTGCAATCAGCGCAAATAGAGTGTCATCACTGCCGATGCCTACATTATTACCAGGATGATGTTTGGTGCCTCGTTGACGTACCAAAATGTTGCCTGCTTTAACCACTTGACCGCCATAACGCTTAACACCAAGACGTTGAGCATTAGAGTCGCGACCGTTACGTGTACTGCCTGTGCCTTTTTTATGAGCCATACTTGCCTTCCCTACTTTTTTTAGCGCTTAAATTTGCAGATGAGATTTATCATCAAAATTTTATTCGGCAGCTTGTGCTTCAGCCCCTTCAAAATCGACAGATCGAGCAGGAGTCTCAGCAACAGCGCTACCCAGCGATCGCCCGTCAATGGCAATACTGTCAATCATCAAACGAGTTAACTCTTGACGATGACCTTGTTTCTTACGAGTCTTCTTTTTGGGGCGCATCTTATAAACGATGATCTTTCGACCCCGCATGTGCCTGATTACAGTGCCCTCGACTATTGCTCCATCGACAAAAGGCTGCCCAACATGAATGTCACTATCATTTTGGACGTAGAAGACCTTATCGATACTAACCTTATCATCAAGTTCAACGGCAAGCCGCTCGACATCATAAAAGCGACCCGGCTCAACCCGAAGCTGCTTACCACCCGTTTCAATAATTGCGTAAACCATTAATTTTCACCTCAAGTGTGCCGTACAGGTAGCTAAAAGGCAGTCGTGCGCCTCAACTTTGAATGTGACCTGATCCGAGCAAAAAATACAACAGTTCTTAATTGTCACGAATTACGATCGCATCTGTCAAGGAATATTTTGAGGGAAGTTGGATGAAAGACCGGCTTAAAAAACTATTTTAGTGATAAGTAGGTCAATTGCTGACGTTTGACAGATTTTCAGCCATGATCATTGATAGCTTTAATGGTTGGATTCTAATTATTTTTAGTATCAAGAAGATAATAGTTACTTTTGAAAGTGGAGGAAAAAGCGTGGGTTGGCGAATTCGAGCTATTCGTGGTGCAACCACAGTTACAGATAACTCTATTGATGCGATTCGAGAAGCAGTGCATGAACTGTTGAATGAACTTGAAGCCCGCAACCATTTAGAAATGGAAGAAATCGTCAGCGTTACCTTTTCTGTGACTCAAGATTTGGATGCGATCTTTCCCGCTGCGATCGCTCGTGAACGTCCTCATTGGTCACAGGTGCCGCTACTGGATGTGCAGCAGATGCATGTTAAAGGTAGCTTGCCCAGATGCATTCGCTTTTTGATCCACTTTAATACTCCTAATCCCAACGTCGAAATCCATCATCCTTATCTACGCTATGCAAAAGACCTCCGCCCTGACTGGACGTTTGCTGAAGCCGCACTCACATCCAAGTGAAGCGTGTCCTCTACTTTCGTTTGATGTGGGTGCGGATTTTTCGATGAGTGGGGCGATCGCGGGACTCTTCGTCGGAGAATCGAATACAAAAGGAGACACTCATGATGAATTCTGAGTTGAAGATGAAATTATCATCTCTATACGAGACAGACTACCAACTTTGGCTAGATCAAACAGTGGCTCAGTTGCAATCCCATGATTTCGGCAATATTGACCTTGAGAATTTGATTGAGGAGATAGAAAGTTTGGGTAGAAGTGACAAACGAGCGATTTCCAGCTATCTCATGCGACTGTGCGAGCATCTCCTCAAGATTAAATATTGGGAAGCTGAACGAAAAACTTGCTTTAGAGGTTGGAAACTAGAAGTAGTGAACTTCCGCTTGCAAATTCAAGCCATTCTTAAAGACAGCCCTAGCCTCAAAAACTACCTCAATGACAACTTTGCGATCGCCTATCAAAATGGCAGAAAGCTCTTTCTCACTGCTAGTGAACTGAATGCCGAGCTGATTCCCGAAGCCCCAGAGTTTACTCTAAAGCAAACTTTGGACGAAGAGTGGCTACCTTGGCAACCTAAATAGTTGCCTGTACTCATCAATTAAGCATCGCTAAAGCGATCGCCGAGATGTTGTCTATGAGAATCGCATTGTCTGCGGTGGCTAACCTCAAGCGAT
>JBBSCL010000732.1:0-2111 GCA_038250345.1 Leptolyngbyales cyanobacterium | reverse complement strand
CTATGTGCTGAAACTGGGCATTGGCGAAAAGCAGCAGCGTGCCTATGACCAACCCTACGTACTTGCCGAAAGCCTGGAAGCAGTGATCGGCGGCATCTACTTTGATGGTGGCTTCAGTGCAGCTAGAGAAACCATTCGACGGCTGTTTAAGGATGTGTTTCCGATCGAGTAGTATGCAACCCAATCCAAAAAACGCCGATTTCTTTAAAGAAATCGGCGGTCTGAACGTGCGATAAGTCACCACCATCGCTGCCTCGGCATTGATAATATTCGTTGATCAGTATTTTTGATGAACGATTGCCCCTTTGATCGATCGCCTTGAATACAAGAAACCCAACATCGATCGTGGTGTTGGGTTTTTGCTTGTCTGGTCGATCTATGAAGTGGGCGATCGCGCTATCCTCATAAAAACAATTGATTTACATGAGTAACATTAATGACGTTTTTACACTACTGTTCCTTCTATGGATAGGCACAATCTATTGGTTTGCAAGTCATTACGCAATTTTAAGTATTCATTTTCCGTTTGAAATTGTTGCCTTCCTGGGTAAAATCATTGGGTCTTGTATATTACTTAGATTTAATTTAATGAGAGGTTACACTTCAGGCTTGGGAAATATTTTATTTCTTCACTTCGGCTCCATTATTGCGCTGGTCATCATTCTACTGATGATCTTTGTAGGAACAAAGCACTCAGCTTTTTGCAGACCCGAAATTCTGAAAGCTCAAGCATGGTGGTGTTTAAGATAGTGCGCTTGTGGCTCTTATTCGTTGTCTTGAGTACGCAAAACCAATACCCATAGTAGTGTGGTTTTTTATTGTTGATTCAGCTTTCGAGATGGGCGATCGCCGACGCTTCTTAGAACGGCTGCGGATGCCGCTCATATTGAGTACCATCAGTGTATTGCGATCATGATGACTTACAGATAGTCAGAATCGTTCTTTAACATCCATAAGAGGAGAGAGTTCGTTGCTTTACAAAGTGCCCTTAATGCTCTCACCCCAGCCTGAAGGTGGTTTCACGGTGACATCACCACTGCTACCAGAATTGGTTACAGAAGGCGAGACCGTCGAGGAAGCGCTGGCAAATGTCCGTGATGCGCTAGCGGCTGTCGTGGAAGCGTATGAAGATATGGGGCGACACTTGCCGCTTAATATGCAGGTTGCAGACGCTGAAAATTCGCTGTGGCTAGAAACGGTTGTGACTGCCCCATGAAGTACCGCGATGTTACTCGCAAGCTAAAAGCACTGGGCTGTCAGGAGTTGCCTCGACGTGGTGGCGGTTCTCATCGTAAATGGTTCAATCCAGAGACACAGCAAGCTACTGTACTGCCAGATTGGGGCAGCCGTGATCTCAAACTCGGCACCGTGCGGGCTGCCATTCGCCAGTTAGGCATTGATTGGAATGTGTTTGACGGTGCATAGCTTCACCGCTTGTCGATCGTCCGCAGCGAAACCCAGCATCGATCGTGATGTTGGGTTTTTGCTTGTTTATACAACTGAGAAGGGGGGCGATGAGCCATAATCCTTCTACTGCGATCGACATCGGTTACTCACTGTCGCCTGCTTGTAGCACCTGTGCCGGAGTCAGATCTAAGTTTGGCAGTGTAGCAGAAAGGAGGCGATCGTTTCCTTTGAAAACAGCTTCCTCATACAAACCTGCAACCAGCGTCAAAACCGTAATCTGTGCCTGCTGTGGATCGACAATCCAATAGTCGGCAATGCTGCGTGCTGCATATTCGGAACGCTTGTAACGGTAGTCTCGTGCTTCGTTAGTGGTGCCCGGAGAAACGATTTCGACCACGAGGGCAGGCGGTGGCATATCCGGCATGACAACGCTCCGCTTTGAGCCAGAGAGAGCAGCAGCAAGGTCTTCGGTTAGCGCCATCAGGTCAGGAATCCGCGTCGTAGTTCGATAGCCATTGACCACAACTTCAGTGCCACGTCGCAGGAGCTTGGGATTGATAAATTGACCGATCGCAAAGAGTAGGATAATCGCAATCTCGTTGTTCAAGTCGCTCTCAGAAGGCACTTCAGCTAACTCCCCGTTCACTAATTCATAGCGAGTATCTGTCCCATCGTCATAGTCCAGATATTCTTCCAGGGTCATG
>JBBSCL010000731.1:0-2112 GCA_038250345.1 Leptolyngbyales cyanobacterium | reverse complement strand
TCGGGCGATCGCGTTCGGCACTAAGGAAGCCGATGTGGTCTCAATCCTCACGAACTTACGGGGAAAGCCCCGCAGTCGCGGCGTGAATCAGGAGTGTGGTGGCGGTCCGCTTGGCTTTGCCAATTGGGCAGATGGATTGTCCCTACAGTTTAATAAAGGTCGCTTTGCGGGATGGAACGTCGATGGTCGCAGTAAAGCAGCCAATAAACTGACAACTATCTCCGGAGTGGGCACTGGCTCAACTCGAACTCAGCTAAATAAGGCTTACACCGTCAAAGTAAGCCAGAGTTCTCTAGGAACCGAATTTTCTGCGGGTAGCCTTGGAGGTTTGCTGAGTGGGAACAAACCAACCGATCGCGTGATCAGCCTATGGAGCGGCACAACCTGCTTTTTCCGGTGATGTAGCGTTTCAAATGCCGTTTCGCCCGTTTGCAAATCCCACAGTTCAATGGGTTGTGCCGCCTCAGCGATCGCAGTTCCAAATATATGGAGGGGCAATGCACCTTAAAGAGCTATCGCTGTTAGGTGGAGAGGCGATTGCTTTTGGTGATAGGTGGAGGGGCGATCGTTTACTGGATTCATACTTAGAGTAGCCGAGTAAAGCCTGCTTGGTCAAAATGCTTATCGGATGTGAAAGCTTGAGTAATTTGCTCACGGGACATAACCACAAAACTGATGCAATCTGTTAAGCCCCAACCTTTATCCGATCGCTGCTTGTATAAATTCCAGCCATCCAGCAGGAGAGTGCGTTCTACTGGGATAATCTGTAGTGCTGGGGATTGTGGCAATTGCAGCAAACTATCTACAAAATCAATGGTTTGAGTACGAATCGGAGGATCAGAAAGAGCGTCTGCGACCTCAAGCAAGACAAAATCAGTTGTCACTAGAGTCGCCTTGTGTTGATAAAGATCTTGCATCACTTGTTTAGCCAAGGTATGTAACTGATCTCGACTATTGAGCAGTGCAATCCAAGCGGCTGTATCGACAAAAATTTTGGTCATGCATTAATTTTGATGGGATTTGCCATAAAGGTAGTGGTCATGCTGATGTGCCAGATCATCAATGCCAGTATCCACCGTACAGCGGTCAACAATTTGCATCAACTTATTCCATCCTGAGTCATCTTGAGATAGTCCTGAAGTTTTTTCCGCCTCTAAAAACGTAATAATCACAGGCTGACCATCATGCCCGGATACAGGTTCTAAAGGTTGAGCAACTCCGCCTTGAAATTTGCCTTTAATGGACAACATACGATTTCCCTTAATGTGAGTTGGCTTTTAGAATACTGTTTTTTTGGATTGGGTGGGTGTGTTTAGGGGGATCGCCGTTCAGGTAGAGAATGATCAAAGATTAGCAGAGCGGCGGCTCATGGCGCTGTGGGGCAAAACGCGCAGCACTTCTTGAATCGTGGTGATGCCGCTGGTGACTTTGGCGATCGCGGCGATCCGAAATGACTCAAACCCCGACTCTGCCAGATAACGATACATCTGAGTCATGGTGCCTTCATAAATAATCTGGCGCAGGGTATCATCCACATCCAGCAGTTCGATAATTGCCTCCCGTCCTGAATAGCCAGAGTGGAAACAACGAGCGCAGCCTTTACCCACGCGCCATTCCTCAGATTTTGCCTGTTCTGGATGAATGCCCAACAGCTTTAAATCAGATTCGGTGGGCGTGTAGGGGGCGGCACAATTGAGGCAAACTTTGCGAACCAACCGCTGTGCCACAATGCCAAGCAATGCATCGCTAATCAAACCGGGATCGGGACCAATATCTTTGAGCCGAGGAATGGCGCTGGCGGCATCGTTGGTGTGGAGTGTGGTCAGCACTAAGTGTCCAGTGAGCGCTGCGCGGAAGGCAGTTTCAGCCGTTTCATGATCTCGAATTTCGCCTAACATAATGATGTCAGGATCTTGCCGTAAGATGGCGCGTAGTCCGGCGGCAAAGGTCATTCCCGCTAGTTCATGCACCTGGGTTTGGGTGATGCGCGGCAAAATATATTCCACCGGATCTTCCACGGTCACCACATTCACATATTCAGTCGCCACGGTTTGCAGGCTGGTGTACAGGGTGCTGGTTTTGCCAGAGCCAGTGGGTCCGGTGAAAATAATC
>JBBSCL010000730.1:0-2112 GCA_038250345.1 Leptolyngbyales cyanobacterium | reverse complement strand
AGTGGAAAATACACTCGGTTTAGAGATTATTGAAGTCGTTGAGCAGGCTGCGATCGCCTCTGCACGGTTAATGGGCAAGGGTGATAAGAACGAAGCAGACCGAGTGGCAGTCGAAGCCATGCGGGAGCGGATGAATAAAATTTATATGCGGGGTCGCATTGTAATTGGTGAAGGTGAGCGGGATGAAGCTCCAATGCTCTACATCGGTGAGGAAGTAGGAATTTGTACTCAAGCTGATGCTAAAACCTTTTGCAATCCTGATGAACTAGTCGAAATTGATATTGCAGTAGACCCCTGTGAAGGAACGAACCTGTGCGCTTATGGGCAACCTGGTGCCATGGCAGTGCTGGCGATTTCTGAAAAGGGTGGATTATTTGCCGCACCCGATTTTTACATGAGAAAACTAGCGGCTCCCCCGGCTGCCAAAGGTCATGTAGATATCACCAAATCTGCCACTGAGAATCTAAAAATTCTCTCCGAGTGCTTGGATCGCTCTATCACTGAACTGGTTGTAGTCGTTATGGAGCGCGATCGCCACAATGATTTGATCAAAGAGATCCGAGAAGCAGGCGCACGGGTGCAACTCATCAGCGACGGCGACGTAGGGGCTGCAATCAACTGCGGCTTTGCTGGAACCAATATTCATGCCCTTATGGGGATTGGCGCTGCTCCTGAAGGAGTTATTTCAGCCGCTGCGATGCGCTGCTTGGGAGGGCACTTCCAAGGACAACTAATTTATGATCCCGCTGTCGTTAAAACCGGGTTAATTGGAGAAAGCAAGGAAGCGAACGTTGCTCGTCTGCAAGAAATGGGGATTACTGATCCAGATAAGGTCTACAACGCAGACGAACTAGCATCAGGTAAAGATGTCCTATTTGCCGGAACCGGGATTACCTCTGGCAACCTAATGAAAGGAGTTAGCTTCTTTAAGGGCGGCGCACGCAGCCAGACGCTGGTTATTTCTAGCCAATCTAAAACTGCTCGATTTGTAGATACCATTCATATGTTTGACCAGCCTCAAGTGATTCAATTGCACTAAAAAGTAGAGTCAGGCAACAGTCAGCCATTCGCAAATCACTGCTAAAGCTAGCTGTTGCTTGACTGATAACCTCATCAAAAAAGCGGTTTAACAATAAGACATATGAACATCGTTGTTGTGGGTTTGAGTCATAAAACTGCCCCGGTCGAAGTTCGAGAAAAGCTAAGTATTCCAGAAACTAGCTGCGATAAGGCGATCGCTCAACTGTGCAGCTATCCTCATCTTGAAGAAGTTGCGATTCTTAGCACCTGCAATCGTCTGGAAATCTATGTGGTCGTCAGCGAAACCGAAAACGGCATCCGAGAGGTGACTCAGTTTTTGAGCGACCACAGCAAACTTCCGATTGCTGCTCTACGTCCCTATCTATTTGTGCTGCTCCATCAAGATGCGGTCATGCATTTGATGCGTGTGTCCGCTGGACTCGACAGCTTAGTTTTAGGGGAAGGGCAAATTTTGGCGCAGGTCAAACAGTGCCACAAGCTTGGTCAAGAGCATAAAGGAGTTGGACGAACCCTAAACCAGCTTTTCAAGCAATCTCTAACTGCCGGAAAACGGGTTCGCACCGAGACTAGCATTGGCACAGGAGCCGTTTCTATTAGTTCGGCAGCCGTGGAAATGGCTCAAACGAAGGTGCAAAACTTAGCAGCCTGTCGCGTCACAATTCTGGGAGCCGGTAAGATGGCGCGCTTACTGGTGCAGCATTTGCTCTCCAAGGGGGCGAACAACATCACAATTTTGAACCGCTCCATGACCAGAGCAAAAGAACTGGCTCACGAGTTTCCCGAAGTAACGCTTCAGTTGCATCCCATTTCGGACTTGGCGCAACTGCTGCCCCACGCCGATCTGGTGTTTACCAGCACTGCCGCTACTGAGCCGATTCTCGATCGCGCCAAACTAGAAGCCATTCTTGATCCAGTTCAGCATTTGATGATATTTGATATTGCCGTGCCGCGTAACGTGCATTCTGATGTAAATGAACTGTCTTATGTGCAGGCGTTCAACGTAGATGATCTAAAAGCCGTGGTTGCTCAAAACCATGAGGCGCGTCGGCGAATGGCGATGGAAGCAGAAGT
>JBBSCL010000729.1:0-2115 GCA_038250345.1 Leptolyngbyales cyanobacterium | reverse complement strand
TAGGTAATTCACGCTGATTGGTGAATTGGTGTTTTCCAAAACTAGGCTGTCGGCTGTTCTAAAACAGGTTGGGTTTATCTCAGCTTTACAAACAAATTATGACTTGACGGCAAAGATTGGATTTGCGATCGCCCAACCGATTGCATATTTTTAGCTAGATTTCAGGATATTTACTTAATACTGTTGATTCTGCTAATGTTCCCCATTGGAGTGTTATGGATTATAGCTCCACCCTTTCCGGGCAATTCTACCAAAATATGACAACCGATCAGTCTTCACAGAAGCTTCACGACTTGACTCAACTGGTTGCGAAGGCAGACACTGAAGACTTTTTTGAGTTGGCAAGATTGGTTGGACTTCGCCCCACTGAAGATTTTTCTGGAGCCGACCTCAAGTGGGTTGATTTGCACTCTGCCCAGCTTGTAGGAGCTAATTTCATCAGTACTGATCTGTCTGGAGCCAATTTGATCAATGCCAATTTGGAAGATGCTCGGCTAATTGGCGCTTTTTTGGTGTCAGCCACGTTAATTGGTGTAAATCTTAATAATGCTAATTTGGTAGGTGCCAATTTAACAAGTGCAAACGCACTGGGTGCCACCCTGATGAATGCAGACTTAACTCGGGCAAATCTAACGCAAGCGAATTTAAGTCGGGCGGAGATGGGTCGGGCAAATCTGACTGCTGCTGTTTTGGAAAGCGCTAATTTAAGCGAAGCTTCCCTAAGTCATACCAATCTGCGCCGCGCTGATTTAAATAGGGCTGACTTAAGCGGTGCGAATCTTTACGGTGCTGACTTGAGCAACTCCGATTTGCGTTATGCAAATTTGCGAGAAGCAAACCTGGTTGGCGCTACCGTTAACAAAACCCTGTTTAGTCAAAATTTAGGGATGACGAAAGCGGCTGTCATTGATTTGAAGCAGCGCGGCGCAATTTTTTATACGTGAGACCCCGAATTTTTATCACTACAGAAGTGGCTTAATAGATTTGCGTTTTAAGTACCAACCTAAGCCTAGTAAACCGATCGCGATCCCGCTTCCAGCCATTTCGCTCGGTTCGGGAACAGCGGCAGAAGCCGGTGAAACAGAGTAAGAAGTTACGTTCTGCAAAGTTTGGGCAATCCCAAAATCAAAGGTTGCTGTGCCACAAAAAGGGGACGCTGCCTTGGAACATTCGCTTGGGTTGGCTGGATTAGAAAGAGTAAGCAGAAAATCTGAGTTGCCAACATTTACGCCTGTGGGAGTCAATAGACTACGGTCCAGACCAAAACCACCCGCTCCACCAGTGCTGAACTGCGCTCCAGTGAAACTCGCGAATAGTGGAAGTATAGAACTGATCGTGCCAGCACCGCCGGGTGAACTCGCTGCAAAGTAGCTTCCGATAAAGCTAGTGAAAGTATAGCGATCAGCAACTGCTTGGACAGCCGCTTCCCTAATCTCTGGCGGAACCGCAGGATTGCCCCCTTGAAACCCCGGCAAAAGAACTTGTCCAATTCCTCCCAGATTAAATCTTCCAGCCACTTTAGGCTCAAGCGTTCCCGAAAATAGGTACTTTGCAAAAGGAATCTGAGTCACTCTATCAAAACTGACCAAGGCATTGTTCTCGTCAATCGGCGTGAAGAATTGAACGGCAAAAACTGGACGGGCATCGGCTGCAACTATGCAAGTCAGAGCGGCTGTAGCAATGGAGGTCGTTCTCAAAAAGTTAGAACAGTTCATAGCGGTGTGTGGATAGGTAGAAACTACCCGAAAGGTTATCGAATCTCAGAAGGGTGATTCAATCTGTCTGTCGTGCCTCATTGAAAAAATATAAAAGATTCACGATCGCTACACATAGCCATTCAAAAAAACCTTTTGCGGTAAATTTTCTGTTGATCAAACGAAATTTTTTTAGGTCGCGTTTTTTCCTTATTTTCAGGTTGTGACTTGTGATGAACTTGGGAGAGTAAACCAAAGTGTTGCACCTTGACCCGGTGTACTATGAATTCCGATTTCACCTGCGTGTGCGGAAATAATCTGCTGGCAGCGATAAAGTCCCACACCAATGCCTGTGAGATGCTGTTTATCTAAGCCACGGGCATAGAGTTGAAAGAGGCGATCGCACTGGTTTTGCGTCATG
>JBBSCL010000728.1:0-2116 GCA_038250345.1 Leptolyngbyales cyanobacterium | reverse complement strand
TCACTCTGCTTCTTTGTTTTTAGACCAGGCATCCCCGGAAATCCTCTCTCAGTTGGGCTTCGTTTAGGTTACGACCAATGAAAACCAGTTCATTCTTGCGGGTTTCTCCTGTTTTCCAGGGGCGATCGGCTTTGCCATCAAACACCATGTGAACGCCTTGAAATACAAAGCGTTGATCTTCGCCTGCGATCGTCAAAATGCCCTTCATCCGAAAAATATCAGGTCCCTGAGTTTGCAGCAGTTTGCCCAGCCATTCATTGAGCTTGGTGCCATCTAACTCACCTGATTCGACGATCGCCACAGAACCCACGGTTTCATCATGCTCGTGAGCAGTTTCGTTGAGGAAATCCGGATCAATTTCCAATGCCCGATCCAGATCAAACGCACCGATTCCCAGCAAAGCATCCATTTCCAATTCGGCGTTATGAGTGCGATAGATTTTGGCAAGGGCGTTCATGCTGCGAATTTTCCGTTCCAAGGCATCTAAGGCTTCGGGTGTGACCAAATCAGTTTTGTTGAGCAACACCACATCGGCAAAAGCGATCTGCTCCTGCGCCTCTTCTGCATCCCAGTGTTGCGAGATGTGCTTGGCATCTACCACCGTCACGACTGAATCGAGATTGGTTTGCGCCTGCACATCTTCATCCATGAAAAAGGTTTGAATCACGGGAGCCGGGTCAGCCAGCCCGGTTGTTTCAATCACCAGATGGTCAAACTTATCCCGCCGCTTCATCAAGTTGCCAATGATGCGAATCAGATCGCCCCGCACGGTGCAGCAGATGCAGCCGTTATTCATCTCAAAAATTTCTTCGTCTGCATTGATAATTAGCTGGTGATCAATGCCTACATCCCCAAACTCGTTGACAATCACCGCGACTTTTTTGCCGTGTTCGTGGGTGAGGATGCGGTTTAGCAGGGTGGTTTTGCCTGCGCCTAAATAACCTGTGAGCAGGGTCACAGGAACCGAATTTGCTGTTGCCGTGTTGACCATATTGTGAGTGCCCATTCTATTTAGGAACGAGAACCATTATTGCTCATAACTCACAATCTGGATGAGAACGCCAACTGTTGCGAAAAGCTGAACCCTTGGCAGAGATGCTTTGAGGCAGTGAGAAAATACAGGGCGATCGCCTCTAGTTTTTGGGTCTAATGTTTCTGCTATGTTGCCGTAATCACTATGATCATTAGGCAACCTGAAGCGTCCGAGGTTCCGGGATAGGATTGCCTTCCGCTTGCCAAGCTTCTAAGTACATTTCAATCACTGATTCACCGTTATGAATTGCTTCCTCGCGATTTTTACCATGAGTGCAAGGCATCACAACGAGATCGGCAAACTCTGGGATCGTAACTAGGAAAAGCTGATCTTCATCAGACCATTGAACAACCATGCTGTATCGATTCATAAATCTTCATCCTCCCTTAACTCTTCTAATACAATAAGGAACTTTGCTAGTTGTTTTTCTAGGTAAAGTGGTACATCATCTCCATCTTTGCCTGAAATGGTTAGTGTTTTCCCTAGAAGAGGATGCCGCCAACGCTCATGGCTGCCCTTGCCGCGCTTGGGCAAGTAAACAAATCCTTCCCGCGCAATCTGAGCTTTCAACTCTCGAATCTTCCTGGGCATGGATATTGTCTTGGTCTGCCATAGCTCGCGTTCACCTTACAATAAATTTCACCCATCAGCGCGATCGCTCCAGCACTACTCGTGCTTAATGGCTAATGCTGTAAAAAATTTAGATTATCCTTCGTAGGTTCTGCCACGCCAGCTTTTGGGGGTTTGGATAGAGGAGAGGAAAATTCGCAAAACGGCAAGGGGGTCAGCCAAGGGAGACAGCCAAAATAGCCAGGAAGCTTTGGCTTGTGAGAGATCGTAGGAAGGGGCGATCGCAAAGTTTAATCCAATCCGAATCAACAGCAGCAGCAGGTTTAAAGCTAGCAAACTTTGCATTGCCAGATTGGTCTGTCCGCTGCTCATCAGAACTAACAGCAAAATTGTTAGGGGCAACGGTAAGCCCTGCACCAGAAGTAATAGCAACCAATCGCCCCACACTTGGGCGGGGGAAGCGGCATCTTTTAGATCCAGCGATCGCCCCCATTCTTTCCAGGTTTCCGCTGC
>JBBSCL010000727.1:0-2118 GCA_038250345.1 Leptolyngbyales cyanobacterium | reverse complement strand
GGAGTCGGCGCTGGACAAATGAACCGCATCGGCTCGGTCAAAATTGCCCTAGAGCAAGCAGGCGAAAAAGCGCAAGCAGCCATTCTTGCCAGCGATGGCTTTTTCCCGTTTGATGATTCTGTTCGGATTGCGGCAGCGGCTGGAATTCAGGCGATCGTCCAACCGGGCGGTAGCCTACGCGACCAAGACTCTATCACCGCTGCAAATGAACTGGGCATTGTGATGATGCTGACCGGAACTCGACACTTTTTGCATTAGCCTTAGCGGATCTGTTGAACCAGCTACCCAACATCGTCGCTGCACTTTTATGGCAGGTGTCGGGTGTCAGGTGTCAGGTGTCAGATGTCAGGTGTCAGATGTCAGGGCACATTACCACGACTTCCATTCGTCCCAATCCAAATTAAAAATTGAGGTGTTTGGAAAAGCGGTTGGATTGTTTTTTGCTTCAAGTTGCGATCGCAGTTTTTCTAGCAGCGGCTCTCGTTTGGGCAAATCATCTACCAATTGGTAAGGCATGACTCCTTGCTTTAAAGCAAAGTCTGCGGTCACTCCAGCGGCGGCTCCCACTGACCATTCAAACGGATGCACTCGATAAGCAGCAGCGGCGATCGTGCTGTTAGCAATACTTTTTCCGCTAATGATTAAATTATCGATTTTTTGCGGAATCATGGCGCGCAGGGCAATTTGTCCGGGATAGGCGGGTCCATGAGCTTGGCGAACGCCGGGACGCTCTTCATTTCCGGGCTTTTCGGGCGGTGCTTCTGCCATACAAGGGTGAAAATCCATGGCATATTGAGCGATGCCGACGGAATCAGGATAGATTGTCGATCTTGTGCGCTGAGGAATTTGATCCGGGTCTACGCCATCGGGTAGCTTCAAAAACTCCAGCCCCGCCAGCGATTTACGCAGTTTGCGATACATCTCTGGCGGGAGATTTTCTCGATAATGCGCTTCTTCGCCATAATCCGTTTGCGACACATCAATTTCGTGCATCGCAAACCCGTTGGGATAGGTGAAGGTGGGGCGACCGATGATACGACGGGCTTCGCGAATATAAGGATATTTGGATAGTCCGTGGGTTGTACCGATCGGCGAGTCTAAGCCTGTAACATAGCGATGATCGGGGGCGGGTTGCTTCACGCCATTGCCCAACTGCGAGTCGGTGGTGCCTGCCACGAGCCAATGATAGTAGGCGATCGCGTTTTCCTCCCCGCGCCGCAGAGTGACCGTTCTTAATCCACCCATCCAGCCGCCTGTATCCAGTTCTCCACGCTGCTGCAACTGTTCGCGGCTATAAATCAAATTGTCTTGCTCTGTTCCCGGACGGTAATCGTTGCCCCAAGTCCAGTTCTGCATAGAAAGATCTCCTGGCAACACTGCCGCCACGCCAAATCGGGTAGCTTTGGGACGCTTCTGAAAATCGGGACTCCAAATGCGCCGATAGGTGAAGACTGCATCAATGCCCACATTGTTTGAGTTTTCGTAGCTAAAGTAAGGCGCGTATTGCGGATAGAAGACTGGTTCTGTCTGGGGTTGCGGAGTTGCCGTGCGCTCCATCACAAAGGTGTAGGTGAAACCCTGAGTGCAGTAGGAATCGTTGGTTTTGACAGGGGAAGATGGGTTGATGTGAGACAGCGGATCTAGCCCAAGTCGGTAGGGCACATCCGCAAGAGCAATGATTTCGCCCGTTTCGGTGGCTTCAAGAATGTACCAGGGTGTGGGAAGTGAAGTTTTGGATGTAGGGAGTGGAGTGAAGCGAATTTGCTGCTTTTTCAGTCGGGCTGAGTTTTCGGGGCGGTAAATGTCTTCGATTAGGTAGGACAACGGCTCGGTGTTGAGCAGCGGAGTGTTTGGGGCGGGAGCATGTTGTAGGGCGATCGCGCTGCTGATCTGCCGTCCGTTGGGGCTATAGTCCAACGCTTTGATAATAGTGTTGGGAAACCACTTGAGCGTACCCTTGCCCTTTTTGGCGGCATCTTGCAGCATCGCCGATAAAATTTGGTGTCCGTCGCTGGGCAAAAAACAGGAGACGCTGACCCAGCAGTTACCAGAACTGAGACTGCCGTATTTTTTGACAATGCGATCGCGAAATTCGTTGTAGCCGCGTGGAAAAAAGCG
>JBBSCL010000726.1:0-2118 GCA_038250345.1 Leptolyngbyales cyanobacterium | reverse complement strand
TGTCCTTTTATTACAAAACCTTGAGTCGTAACGCTTGCTTCGCTACCCTGATTTTCTGAATAAATGCCCAGTTAGCGCGATCGCTTTAGAAGGTAAAATGCCTAAGTTTCAAACAATTCAGATATGGCAGCAGGCAGAACTTTTGATGCAGCCTGCGTTTATTCGGCTGATTGCCAATTTGGGAAAGCAGCTTGAAGATTCTGATTGGAGGGGCGATTACAAAGATGTGCAGGTGTGGGCAGAGGGCACCAGTGAAGATACGAAAGCAATAGTGATGCAGTTGCGTAGTCAGTTAGAAGGCGCAACAGATGAGCAAACTGAGGCGATCAAACAGCAGCTATCTCAGCTTCCGGCACCTTTTCCAGGATATTGGCTGTATCTTTCCCAGGGCGATTATCAGATTACGGTTGATCTGTGGGATTTGTGTTATCAAATTTGCTTCCAAAATTACGACTTAATTCATGGCACTTCCCATGCCGCCGATGAACCTGTTGGAGAAAGTGTCGCGATCGATGTCAGCCTTTTTGATCGAGCGGGCGAAGTCGATTGGCACCGTTTGGATGATAAAACTTGTCAGCTTGTCAGACAGGTTTTTGCTGCATTGCCACCGTAGCCATACTTCAATCTAGTTTTTCAAGGCTAATTCAAAGCTAAATCGGAGCCGCTAGCTTGATCAAAATGCTGCAAAGTAGCATAAATAATGCATCGATCGCAAATTCACGAGGCTTGTAACGTCTTGCCATAGTCAGAAATGCCTAACGAAAGGATCACAGGATGGTAAGTTGCTCTCTATACTTAGGTGCAGGCGGATATGCTGCATTTCTTTTAGTGATCTAGACTGAGACTTTCAAAGTAGCTTATACCATTGCTATTAAACCGTATGGCTGATTTTAACCTTCCTCCACCATTGAAACAACTTGTGCAGCAAGCCATTACTCATCCTTGGTTTGAAAAGCTTGTCCGATTTGGATATGTAGCGAAGGGAACCGTTTACTTGATCGTGGGGTTGCTAGCAGCTCAAGCAGCGATCGGGACTGGAGGCAAAATGACCGATACAAGTGGCGCACTGCAAGAGATTGTGATCAAGCCCTTTGGAAAATTGCTGTTGAGTTTGGTCGTAATCGGCATTGTAGGGTATGTGCTATGGCGATTTGTTCAGGCAATGCTTGATCCAGAACACCCTAAAAAATCAGCTTCTGCCAAACGGATTGTTCAACGAATTGGCTATTTGATTAGTGCGATCGCATATTCAGGATTAGCAATCACAGCAGTTGAACTGATCTTAGAAACTGGCGGAATAGATGGAGAAGCGGCGGAAGATTGGACAGAACTTGTCCTTGCCCAACCCTTGGGACAATGGTTAGTGGGATTAGGAGGTGCGATCGTACTGGGTGTTGGAGTGTCGTATTTTTATCGGGCATACACGACGGAATTTCAGCGACACTTTAAGCTCAGGCACATGAGTTCCGCCGAGCGCAGGTGGGCAAAGCGAGTGGGACAGTTTGGCATTGCAGCGCGTGGCGTTGTCTTTTGCATCATTGGGCTTTTCGTCATCGTCGCTGCTCTGAAATCTGATGCGACGGAAGTAAAAGGATTGGGAGAAGCCTTAGCAGTTCTGGATGGATCTTGGATTCTAGGAATTGTGGCATTAGGCTTAATCGCTTATGGCGTTTATTCGATGATTGAAGCCCGCTATCGAGAGATCATTCGTTCTTAGGCGTTGCTGATTCGAGATATGAACTGATGGCTGAAAGCCTTAAAGCCTCGCTCAGAATTTCGCAAAATCATAGCGCCATTCAGCAACGCCCGGTTTTCTACCTGCCCGACCCCTCACCTCTTGCTCGCCCTTCAAAATATTTGCCCGGCTTTTACGGTAAAAACTTGTGAGGAGTTGAGCCATTGAGCATCAAACGAACCGAGGTGAGTGGTGGTAATTAAGGTTTGGAAGCGATCTTGAATTGCGTCAAGCAGTTGATTTTGACGGTTTAAATCTAGCTCTGCCAACACATCATCCAACAATAATAACGGCGGCTCACCAATTACGTCTTCAATTAGCTTGAGTTCAGCCAGTTTTAATGCCAACACTAAGGTTCGCTGTTGTCCCTGAGAGCCATATTG
>JBBSCL010000725.1:0-2124 GCA_038250345.1 Leptolyngbyales cyanobacterium | reverse complement strand
TACATTCTTCGATTCTTATCCTGATTCTCAAAACTTGCGGATCTTAATTGTTGCAGAACACGCTTCTATGGAATTTGGTGGCGAGGCTGCATTGCCAGTTCATTATTTTCGCGAACTGCGGCAACGTAAGATTGAGGCTTGTTTAGTAGTTCACGAACGGACGCGCCAAGAATTACTAACTTACTTTCCAGACGATTGCGATCGCATTTACTTTGTTCCCGATACTCGTTGGCATCAACTACTTTCATCAGTAGGTGAGCATCTTCCTAGAAAAATTTCTGAAATCACTTTCGGGTTTGCGATGACGATGCTAACGCAACTTTATCAGCGTCGTTTGATCAAAAAATTAGTTAAGAATAAGCAAGTTGATATAATTCATCAACCGATTTTTGTCTCTCCTAAAATTCCCTCCTTAATTTTTGGCATGGGTGCTCCTGTAGTGATTGGTCCCATGAATGGCGGTATGACTTTCCCTCCTGCTTTTCGGCATCGAGAAGGGCGCGCAGTGACGCTGGCTGTCTCTGTGGGTCGCCTGCTGTCAAATTTATTAAACACATTAATTCCAGGCAAAAAACTGGCGGCAACTCTGCTAGTCGCCAATCAACGAACTTGGAAAGCGTTGCCTGCTGGCGTTGAGGGAAAGGTGGTTGAGCTGGTTGAAAACGGTGTTGATGTTTTGCTGTGGAGATCGAAGTTTTCCCCGCAGTTTGCCAAGCTGAATGCAGCTATTTCAAATTCAAATGATGTCAACCTAAAGCCCGAACTGCAACCGATAAAATTTATTTTTATGGGTCGGCTGTTGGGTTGGAAAGGACTTGATTTACTATTGCCTGCCTTTAAACAAGTGCTTGAGCAATTGCCAGCGACCTTAGAAATTATTGGAGATGGGGCTGCTCAGGATTCTTTAACGCAACTTGCGGTTGAATTAGGGCTTAATAATGCTCAACAGCCTGAATTTAGGCACTGCGATCGCCTGCCTGTTGTGCAATTTTCGGGTTGGCTTCCCCAAAAAGAATGTGCCCATCGTTTACAAGCCGCTGATGTGTTGGTGCTTCCTAGCCTATTTGAATGCGGAGGCGCGGTGGTTTTGGAAGCAATGGCAACAGGGTTGCCCGTAATTGCGACGAAGTGGGGCGGACCGATGGACTATTTAGATGAGTCCTGTGGCATTTTGGTAAGTCCTCAATCTCGTGAAGAATTTATTCACGAGCTAGCTGTTGCTATGGTAAAACTAGCCGAATCTCCAACACTACGCGAAAAAATGGGCAGAAATGGGCGACACCGAGTTTTGAATCACTTTAATTGGCAGAAAAAAACAGACACAATGCTCAAAATTTATGCGGAAACCGTTCACCGAGTCAGAATGCCAGCATAATCACCAGCTTACGCAAAGCACTCGGACGTGAAACTGCCGTGGAGTCCGTAGGGGACATGGTGCTTCAAATGTAAACGGGCGACTTGGCTCAGGTCATGAGCGTTGAGAATCACCAGATCAGAGCGATCGCGACTGGAATCAAACACCATCACTAATACCCAACCATCGTCTTCAGCGCTGAGCGGATCAGATACACCGCTGCGAGGGACAAAGATCGGTTCACCTACATAGCCCCAAGGTGCTGCACTCCAAAGGGCGCGATCTCCAGAGTGCGTGTCTACTTTGATCACGGCTTGAAGCGGTGCATTTCCGGTTGGCGCATGGGCAGCGCCCAGATAAGCATAGCGGTACGATCGCCCAACTTTTGCGGGATGCACCACGGGAAATTCGCAGCAGCGCCCTTCTAACAATTCGCGATCGACGACTCCCGTTTGCAAATTGACTCGAAAACGCCATAGATGACCCGGTGCGATCGCGTTAAAATCGGTTTGGCGAAAATCACCATCTGGCTCCACCGCAGGCAAGTCCTCGTAGCACACTGAATCAATCACCACCTCATCACCTTGTTCAAAGGCATTGGCATGATGAAATACAAATCCAGAAAGCGTTTCAAACGTGCGGGGTGCTTGCAGTTGAGCGGCTTCACTGCTTTTTGCGCCCTTCCGGGGAATGACTACAATCTTGGTCGGTTTTTCTGGGTGAAACTGAATGCATTCGGCGGCTGAACGGGTTCCTGCCAAAAAGTTGAG
>JBBSCL010000724.1:0-2128 GCA_038250345.1 Leptolyngbyales cyanobacterium | reverse complement strand
TAGAGGCACCCGTGTGAGTGACGGCACTGGCTATTCGATTTGCCATGATCCGGATAGAATTCGCGGTTGGTGAATCAACAATAGGATGATTTGTAAAGGAGAGCGCTTGTGTCTGCACCCTATTATCGAGTTATTTCGGGCAATTTCACCATTGTAGGCAAACAGCCAGATGGAGATTCGGTACGTTTTATTGCTGATGACCCGACTCTCTTCAAAGCTCTGCATCGATCCTATCGGATCAAACCGTCGAAGGATGGCAGTGTGCAACTCCGGTTTGAAATGGTAGACGCGCCAGAGGTGCATTACGGGTCAGCCGCTCAGCCTTTGGGCGATATGGCACGCGATCGCCTATTAAGCTGGATGGGTTTTGAAAACATTACTTTTGCTGGCAATAAGGTGAAAACTGCGGAGCCAGATCAAATTCCTGGAGCCATTTTGACAAAAGCCGGTGAACCCAATGGTCGCCCCGTTTCCTATGTGCTGCTTGGCGAAGAAGTGAACGCTTTGGAAAACGGTGATTGGATCTTTGTGGGTGAAGATCTACTCGAAAAAACCATCAATTACCGGATGTTGCAAGAGGGTACGGCTTACTACACGGCATATTCCTCAGCGCCTTTGGCTCATCGTGAAAAGATGTGCGAAGCGGCGGCGGCGGCGCGTGATGCAGATTTAGGAATTTGGGCAGTCGATAAAACGTCTGAATTCAAACTGATCGATCAAACCTCTGTGGGTGTTACAGGGCAACTCATCTTGCCTAAACTCTTTCGCCGCGCTACAGATTATCTCAAGGCAGTTAACGGTGGTTTTCGAGGAAATCTTGACGATTGGCTAGAGGCAAATCCCGGTCAAAATGACCGACTCGTTGTTGACAATATCGAACTTAAGCTGAGTAGTTTACTGGATCAACGAAATAGTCGCATTGTTTTTCAAGCTGATTTACTCGACATCGTATTCTTAGAAAAATAACTTAGACAGGACTTACGCAAATCAACCGAAATTTGCCCCCTAACCCCCAATTCTGGGGAAGCTAGAGATCAAAGTCCCCCAGAATTGGGGGATTTAGGGGGCGAGTGCGTAAGTCCTATAGATAAATAGCTCAGAGAAATAGCGGCTGTAAGGACGCTTAATCAAGGTTAGCTGAATGGACTGCTAGCCACCTGGGGTGGCGCGATTCCTGCGAGGGAGTTCCCTTTAAGCAGGGGCATCAAATTCAAAAATGCATGAAAAAATTGACTGATTTGGATTGCTTTTCTTTGAATCCAGGCTTAGCATCGGCAAGTGTCTATTGCTCATGCTTAATCACCACACCCAACGATCTTATGCAATCACCCAATTCTTCCAAGGCAAACATTCAACTGTTGGTGCTTGATATTGATGGCACGATCGCCGGGGTTTCCAACGAAATTCGCGAGCCGATCAAGCAAGCAGTTCAGGCAGCACAGGCAAATGGGATACAGGTGGCGATCGCCACCGGACGGATGTATTGCTCGGCGCTGCGCTTTCATCAGGCGATCGGGGCAACTTTACCCTTGATGGCTTATCAGGGTGCATTTATCAAAGATCCAAAGACCGATCAAGTGCATCGCCACTGGACAATGCCCACCCACTTGGCTGCTGCACTGTTGGACTATTGTGAACAGCCAGCCCTGCGAGATCAGCTTTCCGTTCATCTCTATATTGATGATCAGCTTTATGTGCGCGAACTTACGCCCGATAGCAAAGATTATGGCTATCGCACTAGCGTGATTCCCATTCCCGTGGGTGATTTGCGATCGCTGTTGGATCAAGAACCAACCAAAGTACTGGCATTAGGAGACGATCCGGTGTTGATGGATCGGGTGTTGGCAGAGTTGCGCGATCGCCATCCTGCCGATGAACTGTATCTAACAAAATCGGTGCCTATTTTTGTTGAAGCCACCAATCCATTAGTCAACAAAGGTACAGCGGTTCAATATCTGGCAGAAGACTATCTGGGCATTCAGCCCGAAAATGTTATGGTGATTGGCGACAATTTCAACGATCTAGAGATGATTCAGTATGCAGGCATTGGGGTGGCGATGGGCAATGCCCCAGAAGCGGTGAAAGCGGCTGCCGATTGGGTCACCTTGGGCGTTGAGGCAAATGGGGC
>JBBSCL010000723.1:0-2139 GCA_038250345.1 Leptolyngbyales cyanobacterium | reverse complement strand
CTCCCAGGTGGATACCGATGAAACTGCCTTGCTCTATGCAGCAACGGCACTCGCAATGTCTCAAGCACCGCACGGATTGTTTCACTTGCAGGGCAGTATGCAGGCATTGAGCGATCGCCTTGTAGCAGCCTTTGAACGCGATCGCGGTAAGTTGTTGCTGCGCCACACGGTCAAGCAAATCCACACTCAAAACGATCGCGTTACGGGAGTGACCATTTGCAATCAGAAAGGCGAAATGTGGACGGAACCCGCCGATCATGTCGTAGCAAACGTGACGGTGCAAAACCTGATGCAGCTATTGGATGATGACGCTCCTAAAGGCTATCAGCAGCGCGTGGAAAAATTGCCGCCGTCATCGGGTGCGTTTGTGATCTACCTCGGTGTAGACCAAAGCGCTATTCCGGCAGATTGCCCGCCCCATTTACAATTTTTGTATGACTATGAGGGGGCGATCGCTGAAAATAATTCGCTGTTTGTGTCGGTTAGCAAGCCGGGAGATGGTCGGGCACCGGCTGGCAAAGCCACCATCATTGCCTCTTCGTTTACAGATACTCGCCCTTGGTGGGAAGCCGATTATGATTCCTTAAAACAGCGTTATACCGACGAGGCGATCGCTCGTCTTAGCCAGTTTTTCACGCTGAATGATCAAACGATTCAAGTCATAGAAGCCGGGACTCCGCGCACGTTTGCAAGGTATACAGCACGCGATCGCGGTAGTGTGGGCGGCATCGGGCAGCGTATTCCCACTTTTGGTCCCTTTGGTTTTGCTAACCGCACTCCCGTCAAATCTCTCTGGCTTGTCGGCGACTCCACCCATCCCGGTGAAGGTACTGCTGGAGTGAGTTATTCGGCGTTAACTGTCGTCAGGCAAATCGAGAATTGCGATCGCCATTAATGAACAAAAATTTAATGAATTTGGGATTGCGTAGGGGTTTAGCATTCGGAAGGTAACTTTTGTGTCAACAGCAACGATCGTTGCCCGAATGCTAAACCCGTACAATTAATATTCGATTTAATGATTCTGAGATCCTAAGACGACAGATAGGTGTAGCGGCTGAGGCTGCGTTCATAGTTTTGCAGCAGCAGTTGAGAATCTTGCAGCGTAATCCGCTGTTCCTGTAGTGCAAGTTCGGTTTGCTGACGAATGCTTTCAACCAGATCCTCTGAGTCGTACTGGACGTATCCCAACACTTCCGTCATCGTGTCGCCTTTGACTACATGATCGATTTGGTAACCCTTATTGGGCGTAAGGGTAATGTGAACGGCATTGGTGTCGCCAAACAGGTTATGCAGGTTGCCCATAATTTCCTGATAGGCACCGCCCAAAAACATTGCCAGGTAGTAGGGTTGCTCAGCGTGAAGCGGGTGCAGTTCTAGAACGTGTTTGACATCGCGGAGGTCGATGAACTGGTCGATTTTGCCATCGCTGTCGCAGGTGAGATCTGCCAGAGTCGCTCGTTTAGTGGGTTCTTCATCGAGCCGATGGATGGGCATGATCGGGAAAAGCTGATCGATCGCCCAGCTATCCGGCGCAGACTGGAACACCGACAGATTGATGTAGTAGATCGATGCCATGATCTTTTCCAGATCTTCTAGATCATCAGGCACATACTCTTGATGACGGGCGATTTCTAAAATCTTTTGGCAACACGCCCAAAACAGCCGCTCGGCGCGGGCACGCTCTGGCAAACTAACATAGCCAAAGTTAAACAGGCTCACGGCTTCTTCTTTGAACTGAGCCGCATCGTGATACGCCTCCTGATAGTTATCCACTGTGAGGGAGTTGTAGGTTTCCCAGAGATTGCGGATAATCAGATGCTCTGCTTCTCGCACGGGTTCTGGCGCACCGGTGGGCACGTCGCTCGTCCCTAGCACATTGAAGACCAACACCGACTGATGAGACGCGATCGCCCGTCCACTTTCGCTAATCAGCGTCGGCATCGGGATATTCCGTTCAACGCAGGCTTCTTTCACTTCCGCCACAATGTCATTGGCGTAGTTTTGCACGTTGTAGTTTTTGGAGGCGTAGAAGTTAGTTTTAGAGCCGTCATAATCCACACCCAAACCGCCGCCCACATCCAGGTAGCGCATCCCCGCGCCCAACTTTACCAGTTCCACGTAAACCTGACTCGCTTCTCG